>DKBI01000344.1 GCA_002451175.1 Betaproteobacteria bacterium UBA6904 | reverse complement strand
CGCTTGTCGACGAGCCGGGTGAGGCCGCCCGTGCCGGGCAGCACGCCGAGCAGCGGCACCTCGGGCAGGCTCACGGCGCTGGAGCGGTCGTCGATCATCGCGATCTCGTCGCAGGCCAGCGCCAGCTCGTAGCCCCCGCCCGCGGTGGCGCCGTTGAGCGCGGCGAGAAACTTCAGCCCCGAATGGCGCGAGGCGTCCTCGAGGCCGTTGCGCGTCTCGTTGGTGAACTTGCAGAAGTTCACCTTCCAGGCGTGCGTGGACTGGCCGAGCATGTAGATGTTGGCGCCCGAGCAGAACATGCGGCTCTTGCCGCTCGTCAGGACCACGGCGCGCACCTCGGGGTGCTCGAAGCGGATGCGGTTCACCGCGTCGTGCAGCTCGATGTCGACGCCGAGGTCGTAGGAATTGAGCTTCAGCTTGTAGCCCGGGACGATGCCCTTGTCCTCGGCGACGTCGAGGGTGAGCGTGGCCACCGGGCCGTCGAAGGCGAGCTTCCAGTGGTGGTAGCGGTCGGGTTGCGTGTCGAAGGTGATCATGGGGGCTCCAGGAAAAGGATGCGGGGGCAGGGCGCGCTCAGCCCTGCGCTTCGATGGCCCGCCGCAACTCGGCGAGCGATTGTTTGACCGGCCGGCCGGAGGTCTCGACGACGGCGTCGGCGCGCGCATACAGGCTGTCGCGGTCGGCGAGCAGGCGGCGGATTTCGTCCAGCGCCGCGGCCCGGCCGCGGAACGGCCGCAGGTCGCCCTGCGCCATCACGCGCTGCATGTGCTCGGCGGGCGTCGTCTTCAGCCAGATGCAGAAGCAGTGCTCGAGCAGCCGGTGGTAGGTCTCGGGCGCCGTGACGAGGCTGCCACCGGCGGCAATGACGGCGCGCGGCCTGGCCTTCAGCACGCGCTCCAGGGCGCGGCGCTCGAAGCGCCGGAATGCGTCCTCGCCGTACATCGAGAACACCTCGCCGAGCGGCGCGCCGGCCTCGCGCTCCACCTCGGCGTCGAGCTCGACGAACGGAACGTCGAGCGCCTGCGCCAGCTTTGCGCCGAGGGTGGATTTGCCCGCGCCGCGCAGGCCGATGAGCGCCACGCGCGCGCTGCGCGGCAGCGCGTCGCGCTCGCGGATCAGCGTCTCGATCGGCACCTGCATGGCGTGCGCGAGCCGCCGCAGCAGGAGCACGGAGATGTTGCCATCGCCGCTTTCCAGCTGGGCGAGGTAGCGCTCCGAGACGCCGGAGGCGAGCGCCAGCGCCTTCCGCGTCACGCCGTGATCGGCGCGCCAGGCGCGCACGCGCTCGCCGAGCAGGGCGAGGTAGGCGACTTCGCCGTGGTCGGTGCGCGGGGCATGGGGGAGCACGGATGCCATGAGGTCGGGCCGGTTCGTTGATCGCGGATAATGCGATATAGTGCTTGAAACGAATTCTAAGATGCAATATATTTGATGTCAATCAAGGCCTTCGGATGACCCTGAAGATCACCATACTGGTTGGCACGATGACCGGCACCGCGCAGCTCGTCGCCCAGGAGCTGGAGCTCGCCTGGGGCGACGACGAGACGCAGGTGGAGACGCTGCTCATGGAGCATGCCGCTGCGGCCGTCTTCCAGCGCGAGGGCGTGTTTCTGCTCTGCACGTCCACCTATGGCCAGGGCGACGTGCCCGACAACGCCAAGGCGCTCTACGAGGAGCTGCAGGCCCGGCGCCCGGATCTGTCGCAGGTGCGTTACGGAGTCTTCGGACTGGGAGACCGCACCTACGCCGAAACGTTCAACTTCGGCGGCAAGCGCTTCGACGAGCTGCTGTCGGCGCTCGGCGCGCAGCGCATCGGCGAACGCGTCCAGCACGACGCCTCTTCGGGGGTGCTGGCGGAGGAAGCGGCCGCGGAATGGGGGGCGGAGTGGCTTACACTGGCGCGCGAATCCGCCGCGCACGCATAGGCAAGGAAGGAGGCTGCAGATGGGCATCTCCAAGGCTGATCATGCGGTTTCACCGCCGCGCATCGAGATGGCGCGCGAGTACAACGCCGCCGAGGACCTGATCGAGCGCAACCTGGCGGCCGGCCGCGGCGCCAAGGCCGCCTACCTCGACGATACCGGCGCGTGCACCTATGCCGAGCTGGCGGAGCGGGTGAACCGCTGCGGCAGCGGCCTGCGTTCCCTCGGGCTGCGCATGGAAGACCGCGTGGCGATCGCGATGCTCGACACCGTCGACTGGCCGACCGCGTTCCTCGGCGCGATCAAGGCGGGCATCGTGCCGATCGCGCTGAACACGCTCCTCACGACGAAGGACTACGAGTACATGCTGTCGGACAGCCGCGCGCGCGCGCTGCTCGTGTCCGAGGCGCTGCTGCCCGCCTTCGCGCCGCTGCTGGGCAAGCTGCCGTTCCTCGAGCACGTCATCGTCTCCGGCGCGGACGCGAAAGGGCATCTCGCCTTCCAGGACGTGCTGGCGAAGGGCAGCCCGCAGCTGGCCACCGCGCCGACGACCTGCGACGACGCCTGCTTCTGGCTCTATTCCTCGGGTTCCACGGGAACGCCCAAGGGCACGGTGCACGTGCACAGCACGCTGGTGGTGACCGCGGAACTGTACGCGCGGCCGATCCTCGGCATCCGCGAGGGCGACGTCGTGTTCTCGGCGGCCAAGCTGTTCTTTGCCTACGGTCTGGGCAACGCGCTGGCCTTCCCGCTCGCCGTCGGCGCGACGACGGTCCTCATGGCCGAGCGCCCGACGCCTGCCGCGGTGTTCAAGCGGCTCACGGAGCGCAAGCCGCACATCTTCTACGGCGTGCCGACGCTGTACGCCGCGCTGCTCGCGGACGCGAATTTCCCGCAACGCGAGGCGCTGGGCCTGCGCATCTGCGCCTCGGCCGGTGAGGCGCTGCCCGCGAACCTCGGGCAGCGCTGGAAGGAGCGCACCGGGGTGGACATCCTCGACGGCATCGGCTCGACGGAAATGGGCCACATCTTCCTCTCGAACCGGCCGGGCGAGGTGCGCTACGGCACCACGGGCCGCCTGGTTCCCGGCTACGAGGTCCGCGTGGTCGACGATGCCGGCCAGCCGGTCAAGCCGGGCGAGGTCGGCGACCTGTACATCGCCGGCCCGACGAGCGCCGCGTACTACTGGAACCAGCGCGAGAAGAGCCGCTCGACGTTCCAGGGCGTGTGGACGCGCAGCGGCGACAAGTACTCGTTCGACGCGGACGGTTTCTACACCTATGCCGGGCGCTCGGACGACATGCTGAAGGTCTCGGGGATCTACGTCTCGCCGGTCGAAGTGGAGGGGGCGCTGATCTCGCACGAAGCCGTGCTCGAGGCGGCCGTCGTCGGCCACGAGGACGAGAACCGGCTGGTGAAGCCGAAGGCCTACATCGTGCTGAAGCCCGGGCAGTCGGCGAGCGACGCGCTGAAGGTGGCGCTGCAGCAGCACGTCAAGGACAAGCTCGCGCCCTACAAGTACCCGCGCTGGATCGAGTTCATCGGCGAGCTGCCGAAGACGGCGACCGGCAAGATCCAGCGCTTC
>DKBI01000068.1 GCA_002451175.1 Betaproteobacteria bacterium UBA6904 | reverse complement strand
TCTCGTAGTGATCGATGACTTTGTCGCTGTATGCCATGTCGCGCTCCTGCTTTCTGATTCCGTGTGTGTCCGTTTTCCAACGTGCCGCTTTGGTCTTTTCCAGGTCTGCCGACTTCGCCCGTCGTTGCCTCTGGGCGAAATCGGCAGATCGAAGAACGTCAAATTCGGCGCCGTAGGTCCAATTCCGCTGTCCTCAATGCGCCGCCCACTGCACCGAGCTGAGATCGACGCCTTCCTTGTGCATCTCCCACAGCGGCGACATTTCGCGCAGCTTGGCCACCTTCGCCTTCAGGTGGCCGATCGTGTAGTCGACTTCCTCCCCGGTCGTGAAGCGCCCGAGGGTGAAACGGATCGAGGAATGCGCCAGCTCGTCCGAGCGGCCCAGCGCCCGCAGCACGTAGGACGGCTCGAGCGAGGCCGAGGTGCACGCCGAGCCCGAGGACACCGCGATGTCCTTCACCGCCATGATGAGCGACTCGCCCTCGACGAAATTGAAGCTCACGTTGAGATTGTGCGGCACGCGCTGCTCGAGATCGCCGTTGACGAATACTTCCTCGATCTCCTGCATGCCGGCGAGCAGCCGGTCGCGGAGCGCCCGGATGCGCTCGTTCTCCGTCGCCATCTCGAGGCGCGCGAGGCGGTAGGCCTCGCCCATGCCGACGATCTGGTGCGTCGGCAGCGTGCCCGAGCGGAAGCCGCGTTCGTGCCCGCCGCCGTGGATCTGCGCCTCCAGCCGCACGCGCGGCTTGCGGCGCACGTAGAGCGCGCCGACGCCCTTCGGCCCGTAGGTCTTGTGCGCCGAGAACGACATGAGGTCGACCGGAAGCCGCCGCAGATCGATCGGGCACTTGCCGGTGGCCTGCGCCGCATCCACGTGCAGCATCGCCCCTTTCGCCTTGACCAGCGCGCCGATCGCGGCGACGTCCTGGACCACGCCGATCTCGTTGTTCACGAACATCACGGAGACGAGGATCGTGTCCGCGCGCAGCGCCGCCTGGAGCTGATCCAGGTCCAGCAGGCCGTCGGGCCGCACGTCGAGATAGGTCACCTCGAATCCGCGGCGCTCGAGCTCGCGGCAGGTGTCGAGCGTCGCCTTGTGCTCGGTCTTGACCGTGATCAGGTGCTTGCCGCGCGTCTTGTAGAACTCCGCCGCGCCCTTGAGCGCGAGGTTGATCGATTCCGTGGCGCCCGAGGTCCAGACCAGATCCTTGGCGTCGCAGTTGACGAGCGCGGCGACGTCGGCGCGCGCCGTTTCCACGGCCTCCTCGGCCTTCCAGCCGAAGGCGTGCGAGCGGCTCGCGGGGTTGCCGAAATGCTCCGTGAGGTACGGAATCATCTTCTCCGCGACGCGCGGATCGACCGGCGTGGTCGCCGAATAGTCGAGATAGATCGGCAGCTTCATGCCGCGACCGCGATCACCGATTTCACCGGCGCGTCGGCCGCGCGCCAGCTCTGCAGCACCTCGACCGGCTTGCCGTGCTGATGCGCGACGAGGTCCGCGAGCGTCACCGAGGCGAGGTACTCGAAAATCTTCTCGTTGAGGCGCGCCCAGAGGTCGTGGGTCATGCAGCGCCGGTTCTCGCCCAGGCAGTTCTCCTTGCCGCCGCACTGCGTGGCATCGAGCGGCTCGTCGACGGCGACGATGATGTCCGCCACGGAAAGCGCCGCCGCCGGCTTGGCGAGGTTGTAGCCGCCGCCCGGACCGCGCACGCTCGAGACGATCCCCGCGCGCCGCAGTTTGCCGAACAGTTGCTCGAGATAGGAAAGCGAAATGTGCTGGCGCTCGCTGATGCCCGCCAGGGTCACCGGCCCGCGGGCCTGGCGCATCGCCAGATCCACCATCGCCGTGACCGCGAACCTGCCCTTGGTTGTCAGCCGCATGAAGAACCTCGCCTATACCTGATTAACACGCTCAAGTATACACAAATCCCGAGTATTCGCGTCAACAATATAAAGACTTAACGAACAATCAATTACTTAACTGCCCGGAGCGGATCCGCCTTGCGCAGGTCTTCGTCGCGCGACTGGGCGTCGCCCTCGAGCTTCTGCAGCTTCGCGCTGAGGGACGCCACGACGTCCTCCAACTCGTGCGTGTGCTCCATGAGCGTACGGATCGCCGTGGCGTACGGATCGTCCTGGTCCTTGACCACCGCATACGCGGCGAAACGCTCCTGCCCCCGCGCCGACGGATCGTCGACCAGGCGCCCCGGAACCCCGACTACGGTGCCGCCGGGCGGCACGTCCTTCACGACCACCGCGTTGGAGCCGATCTTGGCGCCTTCGCCGATGACGATGGGCCCGAGGATCTTGGCGCCGGCGCCGACGACGACCCCGCGCTCGAGCGTCGGATGGCGCTTGCCCTTGTTCCAGGTCGTGCCGCCGAGCGTGACGCCGTGNNTACAGGGTCACGTCATCGCCGAGTTCCGCCGTCTCGCCGATCACGACGCCCATGCCATGGTCGATGAACACGCGGCGGCCGATCGTCGCGCCGGGATGGATCTCGATGCCCGTCAGCAGGCGTCCGACGTGCGACGTCCAGCGCCCCAGCCAGCGCAAGCCGCGCTGCCAGAACCAATGCGCCACCTTGTGGAACAACACTGCGTGCAGCCCTGGATAGCACGTCAGCACTTCCCATGTGGTGCGCGCCGCGGGGTCGCGGTCAAAGACGCTGCGGATGTCTTCGCGTAACCGGCTGAACATGGTGACGATCCTAGGTTATCCGACAATCGCGGTCAACTATTTGTTCCGCGATTTTTGACCTTGCGGCTGCAGCGCTTTGAGGAACCCGCGGACGATGTTCACCTCCTCGCGCTCGAGCTCGGGAACCCGCGAGAAAAGGCGGCGCCACCGCTCCCGCAGCTTCGAGCCCGAACCGGGTACGAGAAAACCGCTGTTCACGGCGGCCTGTTCCAGATGTGCGTAAAGACCTTCGACGTCCTCCACCGTCGCCAGCTTTTCGCTGCGCGCCGCCGGCACGCCCGCCCCGGCGCCCACGAACAGCTCGTAGCAGATCACCTGCACGGCCTGCGCGAGATTCAGCGAGCTGTAACGCGGGTGCGCGGGAATGTGCACCAGATGCTGGCAGGCGAAGAGTTCCTCGTTGGTCAGCCCGGCGGACTCGCTGCCGAAGACGAACGCGACGGGACCGCGCGCAGCGAGCGCGAGCGCCGACTGCGCCGCGTCCCGCGCCGCCAGCACCTGCGGCGACCACTCGCGCGGCCGCGCGCTGAGCGCGAAGACCGCCACGCAATCGATGATCGCCTCCGTCAACGACGCATGCACGCGCGCCGCCTCGAGCACGTCTGCAGCGTGCGTCGCGAGCCATTGCGCTTCCGGCGCCGGGAAGCGCTCGGGCGCGACCAGGCGCAGATCGCCGAGGCCCATCGTCTTCATTGCGCGCGCGGCCGCGCCGATGTTGCCCGGATGGCTCGGACGGCAAAGCACGATGCGCACGGCGCCGAGGAGTTCGCTCACAGGCGCAGGATACAATGCGCGGGCGCCATGCATCCGATGCTCAATGTTGCGGTGAAAGCGGCGCGCCGCGCCGGCGCGATCATCAACCGCGCCGCGTTCGACGGCACGGCCCTCAAGGTCCGCTCGAAGCAGGCCAACGATTTCGTCACGCAGGTGGACCAGGCCGCCGAGTCGGCGATTCTCGACATCGTGCGCGCGGCCTATCCGGCCCACGCCATCCTTGCCGAGGAGTCGGGCGAGCATGCCAGCGCGCAAGCCGAGTACCGCTGGGTGATCGACCCCCTCGACGGCACGACCAACTTCATCCACGGCTTTCCGCAGTACGCGGTCTCGATCGGCGTCCAGCATCGCGGCGTCACCGCGCACGCGGTGATCTACGATCCCGCGAAGAACGAGCTGTTCACGGCCTCGCGCGGGCGCGGCGCGTTCCTCAACGACCGGCGCATCCGCGTCTCGCGCTGCCCGTCGCTCAAGGAAGCCCTCGTCGGGACGGGGTTCCCTTTCAAGGAACTCTCGCGCCTCGACCCCTACCTGCGGCAACTGCACACGCTGGTCAGCACGACCGCGGGCGTGCGCCGCGCCGGTGCTGCCGCGCTCGATCTCGCGTACGTCGCCGCGGGCCGCCTGGACGCGTTCTGGGAAATGGGCCTTTGCCCCTGGGACATGGCGGCGGGCGCACTGCTCATCCAGGAGGCGGGCGGACTGGTCGGTGATTTCACGGGCGAGCCCGGCTACCTCGAAAGCGGCGACATCGCCGCGGGCGCACCCAAGGTCTTCGCGCAGCTGCTCGCCGCGCTGCGCTGAGCATCGGCGGCCGCGGTGCGACTGTCCATCGTCACCACGCTGTACCAGAGCGGTCCCAGCGTGCGCGAGTTCTACGCGCGGGCGAGCGAGGCCGCGGCGCGGCTGGACGGCGACTACGAAATCGTCTTCGTCAACGACGGCTCGCCGGACGACGCGTTCCAGCAGGTGCTCGCCCTGCAGGCGACCGACCCGCGCGTGGTCGGCGTGGACCTGTCGCGCAACTTCGGCCACTACAAGGCCATCATGACGGGCTTGCGCTACTGCCGCGGCGAGCGCG
>DKBI01000139.1 GCA_002451175.1 Betaproteobacteria bacterium UBA6904 | reverse complement strand
ACCTCGTGGTGCTCGGCCCGGCCCTTTGCCGCGAGATAACCGAGGCGCTTGCGATCGACGACCTCGAACCAGTATTCCTCGCAAGGATTGAGGACGTGGAGATCGATGCGCGTGACGCGCGAGAGCTGGCGCAGCATGTCGAGGTAGAGCCGGGGCAGCGACGGCAGGCAGAAGACGTGCACGGCGCCCGGCAGGCCGGCGGCGCGCAGCGCCGGTTCCTCCAAGGTCGCGATCTGGCGGAAGAACGTCACCGACGGGTGCTCGTTCGCCGCACCGATTTCCTGCGACACGCGCCGCCAGAGCGCGGCCTGCCAGCGTTCGTCCTCCGCAGCGATCGCGTCGAGCCCGTCGATCGGGGCGCGCCGGTTCGCCGACCACGCCGCGAGGAACCGGGGGCGATAGGTGATGTAGTGCTCCAGCAGCTGCGCGATGCGGCGTGCGAGATCGAGCCGCATGACCGGATCGGCGCTGCCGAGGTACGCCGCGAGTCGCGCGTGGCTGCCGGCAAAACCCGGGTCGCCGAGCGCCGCGTACACGCGCCAGGCCAGCACCTCGGGCGCGAACGGCGAATCCTTCTCGACCTTCACGATGCGCCCGATCTGCCTCCACAGCCACTGCGCGAGGAAGGCGAACTCGACGTTGGCGCAGATGCCCTCGCGGTCGGCCAGCGCGAGCGTGACGCGCCGCTCGATCGCCATGCTCGGCACGATGACCTGCTGCGCGACGAACGGGTCCGGGCGCTCCTGCGCCAGCCGCTCGAGCAGCCCCTCGAGCAGGAATTCGAAACGGTTGCTGAAGGTGAGGTGGAGCATGCGGGCGGGACCGATGGCCATTATCCAAGAGCCGGGGGCTCAGGGGGCGAGCCCATGCGGGGGCGGGCGCTGTAACATTCGCCCCGTTCCGCAGAGCTGGACGCCCAGGGAGGTTTCACGATGCACCGTATGTTCATGCTGCTCGCCTGCGCCGCCTGCGCGTTGCCGGCATGGGCCGATTCGCCGGCGGAGCGCTGGAATCTCGCCGACCTCTATCCGTCGCTCGAGGCCTGGAATGCCGACGCGGGCCGGCTCGAGGCCCAGTTGAAGGCATTCGACGGCTGCCGGGGGCGGCTGGGCGAGACCGCGGCGCGCCTGCGGGAGTGCCTCGACCTGCGGGCGGACATGACCAAGCGCTATTACCGCCTGGCGGTGTACGCGGGCGAGCAGCTCGCGGAAGACACCGGCTCGGCGCCGTTCCTCGAGCTCGACCAGCGCTCCGACCTGCTCGGCAACCGCCTGAACGAGGCGACTGCGTTCGTCGACCCCGAGATCCTGAGGCTGGGCAAGGCCCGCATCGAGGCATTGCTCGCGCAGGAGCCGGGGCTCTCGATCCATCGCTACCCGCTCGAGCGCGTGCTGCGGGCGGCGCCGCATACGCTCGACGACGCGGGCGAGGCGCTGCTCGCCAAGCTCGGCCTGATCAACGACACCGGCAGCGCGGCGTATTCGATCCTCACCAACGCCGACATTCCCTGGCCGACGATCAGGCTGTCGACGGGCGAGGAGGCGCGGCTCGATCCGAGCGGCTACACGAAGCACCGGGAGGCCGCGAACCGCGACGACCGCAAGCGCGTGATGGACGCGTTCTTCGGCACCTTCCGGACCTTCGAGCAGAGCATCGGCGTCCTGCTCTACGCGCAGCTCAAGCAGGACGCGGTGTATGCGCGCGTGCGCAACTACCCGGACTCGATGGCGCGGGCGCTCGACCGCAGCCCCGTGCCGGTCGCGGTGCTCGATGCGCTGATCGCGCAGGCGAGGGCCAACCTGCCCACGCTGCATCGTTACTTCCGGCTCCGCGCCCGCCTGCTCGGCGTGGACCCGATGCGCTACTACGACATCTACCCGCCGCTCGTGCACGGCGAGTACCGCTATCCGTACGCGCGCGGCCGGCAGATGGTGCTCGAGGCGCTCGCGCCGCTCGGCGCAGGGTATGTGGACGCCCTGGCGAAGGGGCTCGACAGCCGCTGGATGGACCTCTATCCGCGTCCGCGCAAGCTGTCCGGGGCGCACATGGCGGGCTATGCCTACGACGTGCATCCCTACGTGCTGATGAACTACAACGACGACTACGAGTCGGTGACGACGCTCGCGCACGAGTGGGGGCACGCCATGCACTCGTACTTCGCCAACCGGGCGCAGCCCTTCGTCACCGCGAACTACGCCACGTTCACCGCCGAGATCGCCTCCACGTTCAACGAGTCGCTGCTCCTCGATCACGTGCTGCGCACGGCGCGGACCGACGCCGAGCGCCTGTACTACCTCGGCGCCGCGCTGGAGCTGCTGCGCGGCACGTTCTTCCGGCAGACGATGTTCGCGGAGTTCGAGCGCGACGTGCATGCGCGCGTCGACCGCGGCGAGGCGCTCACTGGCGCCGCGCTCACCAAGACCTACTGCGACCTCCTGAAGCGCTACCACGGCGCGGAGCAGGGCGTCGTGGCGATCGACGACGGCTACTGCGTGGAATGGGCCTACATCCCGCACTTCTACAACGGCTTCTACGTGTACCAGTACGCCACGTCGGTCGCGGCGAGCGCGCTGTTCGCGGACCGCGTGAAGCGCGGCGAGCCGGGGGCGCTCGAGCGCTACCTCGGCCTGCTCGCGGCCGGCGGCTCGGCCGATCCTTACGATCTCGTGAGGGCGGCGGGCGTGGACCTCGCCACGCCGGCCCCGTATCAGGCGCTCGTCGCGCGCATGAACGCGATCATGGACGAGATCGAGGCGATCCTCGCCCGCCGCCGGTAGGCGGGCTACAGCGTCGGGCTGGCGAACTCGCCGCCGAGCGCGACCAGGCCCCAGGTCGAGCCGTGCGCGTCGAAGGCGAAGCTGAAGTGGCCCGCCAGCGCGTGCGCATCTCGAAACAGCCGCTGGATCGGGTAGCCGTCGTAGATGCCGATGGCGCCCGCCACCGTGTGCAGCATGTCCACCGCTTCCGTGCAGAGCCCCACCGTGTAGGCGAGGTTGCGTTTCAGGCGCAGCTTCTCCTCGCTGCTCATGAGCGTGCCCGCCGCGGCGTGCTGCTGCCCGATCAGGCAGTCATTGCGCGCGATGAGCTGCGCCGCGTCGATGCGCGCGCCCGCCGCGCCGACCCGCTGCTGCACGGTCTGGAAGTCGCGCATGCGCGCGCCGGTGTAGTTGGTGCTGCGCGCCTTGACGTGATCGCAGGTGAGCTCGAGCGCGGCGCGCGCATTGCCGATCGCGGCGCCGACGAGGCAGTGCGAGCCGAGCGTCGCGTAGGGCACGCGGTACGTCGGGTTCGCGTTCTTCGCGAGCCCCGGGGCGTCCCCCGCGCCGCGCGCGAGCGACATGTCGAGCGCGCGGTGCTCGGGCACGAACAGGTCCTTGGCGCGCACGGACTTGGAGCCCGTGGCCTTCATGCCGAGCACGAACCAGTCGTCGACGATCTCGAATTCGCCGCGCGGCACCATGCACATGCGATGGCCCACGACCTTGTCGCCGTCGCGCACGGTGACCGCGAGCTGGTTCCACTGCGCGGGATCCACACCGCTCGAAAAATTCCAGTGGCCGTTGATGACGAAGCCGCCGTCCACCGGTCGCGCCTGTCCCTGCGGGTAGGCGATGCCGGAGGCAATCAGCGCGTCCGGGTTCTCGCCCCAGACCTCCTCCTGCGCGCGCTCGTCGTAGAGCGCCATCAGGAAGTGATGCACCGCGAGGTTGCCGACGTTCCACGCCGTCGACGCGCAGCCGCGGCCGAGCTCGGCGGGAATGTCCACCAGCGCCACGAAGTCGAGCTCCATGCCGCCCCAGCGCCGCGGCTGCACCATGCGGAAGAGGCCCGTGCGATGCAGGTCGGCCTGCGTTTCCGGGAGCATCCTGCGCTCCTCCTCGCCGCGCTTGGCGCGCTCGCGCAGCGCGGGCACCAGTTCGCGGGCGCGGCCCACCGCCTCGGCGTGCGCGACGCCCGCGAAGCCGCTCCGGCCCGCGCTCATCGCCGCCGTCACGACGTGCCTCCCGCCACGCGCGGCATCGCGCCGTAGTTCTCGCTGCCCGCGCCCCAGGCGGGCTCGCGGTCGATGCCGTGGAAATTCAGCTCGATCACCAGCCCGTCCGGATCCCGGACGAACATCTGGAAGAGCTGGAACTCGGGGAAGTAGCGCTTGCGGCTGGCGAGGCCGAGGGCATCGAAGCGTCTGGAAAATTCCTCCGGATCCGTGGCGAGGAACGCGACGTGGTCCACGATGCCGGAGTTGTCGGTCGCCGAGCGCTCGCTGGAGCCCAGGTAATACAGTTCGGCGTTGGGCACGCCGTGCTGTGCCATGTGCACCTGGATCTTGCCGTTCACGCCGAGCCAGTAGCCGGGGAACGGGAAGTCCGGGCGCGGCATCACGTCGAAGCCGAGCACGTCGCAGTAGAAGCGCTTCGAGCGCTCGAGGTCGTTGGCGCGGACCAGATAGTGATTGATGTCGGTGAGCGGCATGGGGGTCAGGTCTCCAGAGTGCTGAGCGCGAATTCGCGGGCGGCCGAAGAGTACGACAGGATGAGGCGCGCCGGCGCGGTGCCGGCGTTCTCGATGACGTGCACCGCGCCGCGCGGGACCACGGTCAGGCCGCCGTCGGCGAGTTCGCAGCGCGCGCCGCCGATGCGGCAGACCACGCGGCCGTGCTCCACGTAGATGGATTCCTCGCAATTCGCGTGACGGTGCACGTCGGTCGAGCGCCCGGGCGCGAGCGACATGCGCGCGAGCGAGAGTTCTCCCGCGTTGCCGGCCTCGGCGCTGGCGAGCCACTCGATGACGCCCCACGGAAACTCCTGCCGCACGGGACCGGGCATGGTCAGATCCTGCCGAGCGCACGCAGGATGCGCTCCGGGGTGAAGGGCTGGTCCGTCACGCGCGCGCCGAGCGGGGCGAGCGCGTCGTTGATCGCGTTCATCACCGCGCCGGGCGCGCCCGCGGTGCCGGCCTCGCCCACGCCCTTCGCGCCGAGCTCGGACTGCTTCGTCGGCGTGCAGACGTGCGCCACCTCGATGTCCGGCACGTCGCCCGACATCGGCACGAGGTAATCGGCGAGCGAGCCGTTGAGCAGCTGGCCCTCGGGGCTGTAGACGCATTCCTCGAGCATCGCGGCGCCCAGCCCCTGCACGATGCCGCCGCGGATCTGCTCGTCGACGAGGATCGGGTTGATCACCGTGCCGCAGTCCTCCACGCACCAGTGCTTGAGCAGCTTGACGAACCCGGTGTCGGTGTCGACCTCGACGAGCGAGGCCTGGATGCCGTTGGTGAACGTGAAGCCGTATTCGCGCGGCGTGTAGTGGCGCGTCACCGACAGCTCGGCCTGGAATTTCATCGGCAGGGTGTCGGGGCGGAAGTAGCCCACGCGGCCCACCTCGGCGAGCGGCAGCTTCGCCTCGCCCGTCGCGCCGTCGACGATCGCGTTGTCGCGCACGTCGAGCGTCGCCTTGTCGACGCCGAGCATCGCCGCGGCGACGTCGAGGATGTTGGACTTCAGCGCCTTGCCGGCCTGCAGCACGGCCTCGCCGCCGATGCCCGCGCCGCGCGACGCCCAGGTGCCGCCGCCGTAGGGCGTGACGCCCGTGTCGCCGGTCATCACGCGCACCTTGTCCACGCTCACGCCCACCGCGGTGGCGCAGATCTGCACGAAGATGGCGTCGGTGCCCTGGCCCTGCTCGGTGACGCTCGCCAGGCAGGTCACCATGCCGGTCGGCTCGAGCCGCACCGTGGCGCCGTCCTGCGCGGAGATGCGCGCGCCGCCGACGCCGTAGAACGCGGGCGAGGGGTTGGTGACCTCGATCATCGCCGCCAGGCCGATGCCGCGGTACACGCCGGTCGCGCGCAGGCGCGCCTGCTCCGCGCGCAGCGCCCGGTAATCCATGGCCTCGAGCAGCTTGTCGAGGCACTGCTCGTGCGAGAGCTTCTCGAACTTGATGCCCGAGGGAAACGTGTACGGATAGGCGTCGTCCGGGATGATGTTGCGCCGCCGGAACTCCGCCGGGTCGATGCCGAGCTTGGCCGCCGCGAGATCGACGATGCCCTCGGTCAGCGCCACCGCGATCGGATGGCCCACCGCGCGGTACTGGCAGGTGACGTTCTTGTTGGTGAACACCACATGCATCTTCGCGCGGTAGGCCTTGTGGCGATAGGGCCCGCCGGTGAGGTTGACGACCTGGTTGCCCTCGATGCCGCTGGTGCGCGGATACACCGAGTAGGGGCCGATCGCGGTGAGGTCGTCGAGGTCGAAGCCGAGGATCCGGCCGTCCTTGGTGCAGGCGAGGCGGATCTTCGCCTTGTGCTCGCGCGCATGGATGTCGGTGAGGAACGACTCGAGCCGGTCGGCGACGAACTTCACCGGCCGGCGCAGCATCACCGAGATCGCGGCGGTCGCCATCTCGTCGGGGTAGACGTGCACCTTGATGCCGTAGGAGCCGCCGACGTCCTTGCAGATCACGCGCACGCTCGCCTCGGGAATGTCGAGGTGGCGCGAGAAGATGTCCTGCATCATGTGCGGCGCCTGCGTCGCGTGGTACACGGTCAGGCTGTGCTCGGCGGCGTTGTAGTCGGCGAGGATCGAACGGCCTTCGAGCGTGACGCCGGTATGACGGCCGAAGCCGAAGGTTTCCTCGACGACGAGGTCGGCCTGCGCGAAGGCCGCGTCGAAATTCTCCGTGACGAGCTCGCGCTTGAAGCAGATGTTGTCGCCGAGATCGGGGTGGATCACGTAGCGGCCGGAGAGGGCGTCCTCCATGTCCGTGACCGCGGGGAGTTCCTCCCACTCGGCCTCCACGTGCGCGAGCGCGTCCTCGCCCTGGGCGCGCGTTTCCGCGACGATCGCGGCGACCGCCTCGCCCTGCCAGCAGACGCGCTCGATCGCGACGGCGTGCTGGGGCGGCGACTTGATGCCCTTCAGGTGGCCGAGCACGGCGACCCACGGCGTGCAGTACTCGGCGATGGCGCGCCCGTCGAACACGGCGATCACGCCGGGCTGCGCGCGCGCCGGCTGCAGGTCGAGCCGCTTGATGCGGGCATGCGCATGCGGGCTGCGGAAGAAGACGACGTGCGCGAGCCGCGGCAGCTGGATGTCGTCGGTGTAGCAGCCGCGGCCCTCCAGGAGGCGCTTGGCATTGGCGCGCGGAATGCTCGCGCCGATGTAGCCGCGGGTCGCGACCGGCGCGGGGGCCGGTTTGCGCTCCTCCGCGCGCGGCGCGGGAGCGAGCTGGTCGGGCGCGATGCGATCGTTCATGCGGGCCTCGCCTGACGACGCGCGATCAGCACGGCCTCGATCGCGTCGAGAATCGACTGGTAGCCGGTGCAGCGGCAGAGATTGCCCGACATGAAGTCGCGGATCTCGTCCCGCGTCGCCGCGGGACGGGTGCGCAGCAGCTCCTGCGCCGTCATCAGCACGCCGGGCGTGCAGAAGCCGCACTGCAGCGCATTGCGCTCGTGGAAGGCCGCCTGCAGGTCGCGGATCTCGCCGGAATCGGAGAGCCCCTCGATGGTGTCCACGGCGCGGCCGTTCGCCTGCACGGCGAGCGTGAGGCAGCCGCGCACGATCTCGCCGTCCACGCGCACGGTGCAGGCGCCGCACACGCCGTGCTCGCAGGCGGTGTGCGAGCCGGTCAAGCCCAGCTCTTCGCGCAGGAAGTCCACGAGGTGGGTGCGCGGCTCGACGCGGCGCGTGACGCGCGTGCCATTCACGGTGATCGTCGTCTCGAGCATCGGGTTCATGCGCAGCGGCTCCCGTTCACCGGGCGAGCGCGGCCAGCGCGCGGCCCGTCAGTACCCGGGCGAGGTGCAGCTTCGCCTCGGCGGAGGTGTAGAGATCGCCGTTCGGCGACAGGTCCTTGCTGAGTTCGTGCTGCGCGGCGGCGATGGCCGCGGCATCGGCGGCCTTGCCCTCGATGGCCGCCATGGCGTGCCTCGCCAGCACCGGAATCGCGCCCACCCCGAGGAACACGAGGCGCACGTCCCGGAGTTGTCCATCCGTCCGGTTGGCTTGCGCGGCGAGGCCGACCATCGCGTAGTCGCCGCGCCGCCGCGCGAGTTCGAGGAACACGCTGCGCGCCTGCGGGGCGGGCGGGGGGATCTCCACGGCGACGAGGATTTCATCGGCGGCCAGCTCGGTCGCGTACAGCGCCTTGAAGAACTGCTCGGCGGCGACGCGCCGCTCGCCGCGAGCCGAGGCGATCACGATCTGTGCGCCGAGCGCCACGCAGCACGCGGGCCATTCGGCGGCCGGATCGGCGAGCGCGAGCGATCCGCCGAGGGTGCCGCGGTTGCGGATCGCGACGTGCGCGATGTGGGGCGCCGCCTGCGCCAGCAGCGGCGCGCGCTCCGCGACGAGCGCCGAGCGCTCGATCTCGCAATGCCGCGTGCGGGCGCCGATGCGCAGCCCCTGGCCGAGGGGCGCGATGCCCTCGAGCTCGCCCAGCGCGCCGAGATCGACGAGCAGCTCGGGCGCGGCGAGGCGCATGTTGAGCGACGGAATGAGGCTCTGGCCGCCAGCGAGCAGCTTCGCGCCCTCGCCATGCCGCGCGAGCAGCGCAAACGCCTCGGCGAGCGACGCAGGCCTTGCGTAGCCGAATGACGACGCCTTCAAGGGTCCTCCTCCTGCCCGCGATGGACCGGGCGGCGGCAAGGATAAGGCCTGCGGTCGCCGGGAGACAAGCGGCCGGTTTCGCCGCCCGCCCGGCAATCGATTAGGATTCGCCACCGCCGGCGGAGACGACGATGCCTTTGAGCCACATCGAGCATTACCTGGTGCAGACGGACGACATCGCGCGTACGCGGGACTGGTACGTCGGCGTCCTCGGCATGCGCCAGGGGCCGAATCCGGATTTCAAGTTTCCCGTGGTCTGGCTGTACCTGGGCGATCGGGACGTGGTGCACGTCACGCAGGGCGGCGCGGGGGTGAGCGAGAACCGCAAGCGCTACGTCGGCCAGCAATCCACGGACACGCGAGGCAGCGGTGCCCTGGACCACATCGCGTTCCGCTGCAGCGGCCTGCGCGAGATGCTCGCGCACCTGCGGGGGCTCGGCGTGCCGTTTCGCGAGCGCCAGGTCAGCGACCAGGGGTTGTACCAGCTCTTTCTCATGGACCCGAACGACATCAAGATCGAACTCAACTTTCCCGCGGCGGAGGCCGGCGGCCTGCAGCCGGAATTGCGCGCCTCCGACCTCGGCGCCGCCTGAACAGGAACCCGATGAAACTCGGCTACTTCACCATGCCGCTGCACCCGCCGCGGCGCGATTACGTGCAGACCCTCAAGGAGGACAGCGAGGCGATCCTGCTCGCCGACCGCCTCGGCTTCACCGAGGCCTACGTCGGCGAGCACGTCACGGACATCGCGGAGTCCATCACCGACTGCAGCGTCTTCCTCGCCAGCCTCGCGCACCTCACGAAGACGATCCGCCTCGGCACGGGCACCGTCAACCTGCCGAACGGCCATCCCGCGGCGATCGCCGCGAAGGTGGCGATGCTGGACAACCTGCTGGAGGGGCGCTTCAACTTCGGCATCAGCCCGGGCGGGCTGCCCTCGGACTGGGAAGTGTTCGGCAACCTCGAGGTGAACCGCACGGAGAAGTTCGTCGAGTGCATCGACCACATCCTCGCGATCTGGGCGAGCGACGGGCCGGTGCATCGCGTCGGCAAGCATTGGACGATCTCCACTGCGAAGACGACGATCGCGGACATCGGCCAGGGCCTGATGGTGAAGCCGTACCAGCGCCCGCACCCGCCGATCGTGGTGACCGCCGTGGAGCCGTTCTCGAAGGGCGTGAGCGAGGCCGCGGCGCGCGGCTGGTCGCCGATCTCGGCGAACTTCCTGCTGCCGCAGTGGGTGAAGTCGCATTGGGGCAAATACGTGGAGGGTTGCGGGCGCGCGGGGCGCCAGCCGCAGGCCGCCGACTGGCGCGTGGCGAAGACCGTGTTCGTCGCGGACGACGAGGCGACCGCGCGCGCCTACGGGTACGGCGCACAAAGCCCGTACCGGTTCTACTACCAGCAGCTCGGCTTCAAGCTGGTGCGCGCCGGCCGCGCCAACCTGTTCAAGACCGATGCGGATCTGCCGGACGCCGCGATCACGCCGGACTACCTCACCGAGCGGCTGGTGATCGCCGGCACGGTCAGCGAAGTGGTGGACCGGCTGCTCGCGTTCCGCGAATCGATCGGCGACTTCGGCACGCTGCTCTACTGCGGCATGGACTGGGTCGATCCGCGCCTTGCGCGCCGCTCGATGGAACTGATGGCGGAAAAGGTGATGCCGGCGCTGAATCGCGGTGCGCGCGGCGCCTGATTGATTGACAGGGGGGGAAGTCCCGTGCAAGCATCGCCCCCGTTCACTGGGAGGAGTCCATGATGATGAAAGCACTGCGTTGGTTTGCGGGGATGGCGGCTGTCTTCGCCATGGCGGGGGCTGCCGTGGCGCAGCAACCGATCAAGATCGGCATGAGCATGCCGCAGACCGGCGGCCTCGGCGCCGGCGGAAAAGCGGCGCTCGTCGCGATCCGCATGTGGGTCGAGGACGTGAATGCCAGGGGCGGCCTGCTCGGGCGCAAGGTCGAGCTGACGGCCTACGACGACCAGAGCAACCCGGCGATGACGCCGTCGCTGTACACGAAGCTGCTCGACGTGGACAAGGTGGACCTGCTGATCGCGCCGTATGCGACGGTGCCGACCGCGCCGATCATGCCGCTCGTCAAGCAGCGCGACCTGCTGCTCATGGGCAACTTCTCCTTCCAGGTGAACCACACCGTCAAGCACGACAAGTGGTTCAACAATGCGCCGTGGAACAACGCGGCGAGCTGGTTCGAGGGCTTCTTCCAGGCGGGCCAGAAGGCGGGCGCGAAGACCATCGCCTTTCTCGCCGCGGACCAGGAGTTCGCCCAGAACCTTGCCAACGGCGCGAAGGAACTGGCGAAGAAGGGCGGCCTGAAGACGGTCTACGAGCAGAACTACCCGCCGACGACGACCGATTTCTCCTCGCTCATCCGCGCCGTGCGTGCCTCCAAGCCGGATCTCGTGTTCGTCGCCTCGTATCCGAACGACTCGGTGGCGATCGTGCGCGCGGTGAACGAAATCGGCGTCGGCGAGGGCGTGAAGATCTTCGGCGGCGGGATGGTCGGCCTGCAGTTCACGCCGATCATGGAGTCGCTCGGTTCGCTGCTCAACGGCATCGTCAACTACAACTCCTACGTGCCGGGGATGAACTACCCCGGCATCGAGGACTTCCTGCAGCGCTACGCGAAGAAGGCGGCCGCCGAGAAGGTCGACCCGCTCGGCTTCTATCTGCCGCCGTTCAACTACGCGATCGGCCAGATGATCGAGCAGGCGGTGACGGCGACCAAGAGCCTCGACCACAAGGTGCTCGCCGACTATCTCCACAAGAACGAGATGAAGACGATCGTCGGCCCGATCCGCTACGGCGCGGACGGCGAGTGGGCCAACCCGCGCGTCGTCATGGGCCAGTTCCGCGGCATCGCCGACAAGAACGTCGAGCAGTTCCGCCAGCCGGGCAAGCAGGTGATCCTGTATCCGGAGGCCTACAAGACGGGCGACGTGGTCGTCCCCTTCGAAAAGGCGCGCAAGTAGGCGCCTTCCACACCCACCGGGACGGCGCGGGAATCCCGCGCCGTTTTTTTGCCTAGCGCATGCCCTTCTCTTTCGAGCTCCTGCTGGAAGCGATTGTCTTCGGCGTCCTGCTGGGCTGCTTCTACGCGGCCGTCAGCATCGGGCTGTCGGTGTCGTTCGGGCTGCTCGACGTGCCGCACGTCGCGCACCCGGCGATCATGGTGTTCGGCGCCTATTGCACCTGGCTCCTCGGCCGGCTGGGCCTCGATCCGGTCCTCGCGGGCGTGCTGCTGACGCCGGCGTTCTTCCTGCTCGGCATGGCGGTGTACCGCTTCTACTACGAGGTGTTCGAGAAGCGCGGCAGCGACGCGGGGGTTCGCGGCATCGCGTTCTTCTTCGGCCTGGCGCTGATCATCGAGGTCGGCCTGATCCTCGCGTTCGGCGTCGACCAGCGCACCGTCGAGGCGGCGTACATCGGCAAGAGTTTCTCGATCGGCGACATGCGCATCCCGATGCGCACCGTGGTGGTCACCGTCGTTGCGCTGGTGCTGATGACCGTGCTGACGCTGTACCTGTCGCGGACCTTCACCGGCCGCGCGATCAAGGCGGTGGCGCAGGACGAGCAGGCGCTGCGCCTGATGGGCGCCAACCCGATGCGCATCAAGCAATGGGCCTTCGGCATCGCGACGGCGGTGGCGGCGGTGGCGGGCGCCATGCTGATCATCATCGGGCCGGTCGATCCCGGCATGGACCGCGCCTACATCGGGCGGACGTTCAGCGTCGTCGTGCTCGCGGGCCTCGGCAGCATGACGGGCACCATCGCGGCGGGCCTGATCCTCGGCATCTCCGAGTCCATCGTGCTGATGCAGTTCGGCGCCTCGTGGGCGCCGGCGGTGTCCTTCAGCCTGCTGCTGATCGTGCTCGGCATCCGCCCGCAGGGGCTGTTCGGGCGGTGAGGCGACGCCGGTGAACGCGCGATGAAATTCTGGATCTCCGCCGCCATCGTTCTGGCCGCTGCCGTGGCCGCCGCCGTCACCGTGAAGAACGAGTACTTCTTCTTCGCCGGCTACACGGTGCTCGTCTTCGTCACGCTGGCGACGGCCTGGAACATCCTCGGCGGCTATGCCGGCTACGTCAATTTCGGCACGCCGGCGTTCTTCGGGCTGGGCGCCTACACGGCCGCCGTCCTGTTCAAGGCGTTCGCCATGCCGCTCGTGCTCCAGATCCTCGCCGCGGGGGTGATGAGCGGGCTGCTCGGCCTGGCGGCCGGCGTGCTGACGCTGCGCCTGCGGGGCATCTTCTTCGCCATCGCCACGATCGCGCTGGTGGTGATCATGGAGACGCTGTTCATCAACTGGCGCTTCGCGGGCGGCGCGACCGGATTGCAGCTGCTGCGGCCGCCGCCGATGCCGCCGTTCGAGTCGTACATCAAGATGCTCTTCGTGCTGGCGGTGGCGATCGCGATCGTCGCCGTGGCGGTGGCGCGCTGGATCGAGCAGTCCTGGATCGGGCGCGGGCTGCGCGCGATCCGCGACAGCGAGGAGGCGGCCGAGTGCACGGGCGTGCCGACGCTGCGGCTGAAGCTTTTCGCCTGCACGGTCTCGGGCGCGCTGATGGGCACCGCGGGCGCCTGCATGCCCATGTACCTCAGCTTCATCGAGCCGGCCTCGACCTTCAACCTGAACTACGCCATCGGCGCGCTGGCGAGCCCGATGATCGGCGGCACCGCGCACTACCTGGGCCCGGTGATCGGCGCGCTCATCCTCAGCACGCTGCAGCAGGTGGTGTCGGTGACGATCTCCAGCGAGATGAACGTGCTCGTCGTCGGCGTGCTCCTCGTATTCTTCGTCGTCGCCGCCCCCGAGGGCGTGCTCGGCCTGTTCAAGAAATGGTTCCGGACATCCTCAAAATAGAGGGCGTGACCAAGCAGTTCGGCGGCTTCACGGCGCTGAACGAGGTCAGCCTGTCGATCCCGCAGGGCGAGCGTTTCGGCCTGATCGGCCCGAACGGCTCGGGCAAGACGACGCTCATCAACTGCGTCTCGGGCGCGCTGCGCAACGAGGCGGGCCGCATCCTCTTCGACGGCGAGGACGTGTCGCGACTGCCCGCCTACCAGCGCACGCGGCGCGGCATCGCGCGCAGCTTCCAGATCCCGAGGCCCTTCGCCAGCATGTCGGTCGTCGAGAACCTCGTGGTGCCGCTGGAGTACGTCGTGCATCGCGGCTCGCTGCGCGGCGCCGACACGCGGGGCGAGGCGCTGGCGATTCTGCGCGGGATGGGGCTCGCCGCGAAGGCCGACACCCCCGCGAACCAGCTCTCGCAGGTCGAGCTGCGCAAGCTCGAGCTGGCGCGCGCGATGGCCGCGCGGCCGCGCCTGCTGATTTCCGACGAGGCGATGGCCGGCCTCGCGCCGAACGAGGTGGACGAGGTGCTCGCGATCCTCTTCGATCTGAACCGCGCCGGGATCACGATCATCATGATCGAGCACATCATGCACGCGGTGATGCGCTTCTCGCAGCGCATGGTGTGCCTCGATGCCGGGCGCATCATCTGCGAGGGCGCGCCGGACGCCATCGTCGCCAACCCCGAAGTGCAGCGAGCCTACCTTGGCGCTTGAACTGAACCTCGAGGGCGTGGACGCCGGCTACGGCGCGGTGCGCGCGCTGCACGGCATTTCGCTCGCCGTGCGGCAGGGCGAGACGGTGGCGCTGCTCGGCACGAACGGCAACGGCAAGAGCACGCTCATCAAGTGCGTGATGGGGCTCGTGCGGCCGACCACGGGCGCGATCGTGCTCGAGATCGACGGCGTGCGGCACGACCTGACGCGCCTGTCCACCGAGGAGATCGTCGGCCTGGGGGTCGCGCTCGTTCCCGAGGGGCGGCGGCTGTTTCCCCGCCTCACCGTCGAGGAGAACCTGCTGCTGGGCGCGTTCCGCGAGGGCGCGCGCAGCGGCATCAGCGGCAATCTCGCGTTCAGCTACGAGGCGTTTCCGGTGCTCAAGGAGCGCCGGCGCCAGCTCGCCGGTTCCATGTCGGGCGGCCAGCAGCAGATGCTGGCGATC
>DKBI01000236.1 GCA_002451175.1 Betaproteobacteria bacterium UBA6904 | reverse complement strand
AACCGCATTGCGCGCACGCAGGAGAGCCGCGCGAAGCTCGAGGCCGTGGAAGGCGACATCGCCGCGCTGCGCAAGGCGAAGGAGAACGTCGGCATTCCGGCGGCCGAGATCAACAAGCGCGGCTCGCTGACCGTGTGGCAGCGCCTCGAGCGCCTGGTCGATGCGGGCAGCTGGCGCCCGCTGCATACGCTCTACAACCCGGCCGACAACGCGGAGGGCTCGACGAACGTCGTGGACGGGCTCGGCCGCATCGGCGGGCGCTGGGCGGTGATCATCGGCTTCGACAACAAGTGGCTCNNCCGGCCGGCGGCGGCTACCAGGGCATCAGCCCGACGATCCTGCTCGCGCACAAGGACGCCAACATCGCGGTCGGCGGCGTGGGCATCGTCTCGGGCATGGCGCCGCGCGGCGGCTTCGACGTTGAGGGTCTCGAGCAGCTGATCGCGAAGACGCGCGAGTTCAAGGAGCGCCCCCCGGGCCGCGCGGAGACGCATTACGACCAGACCGGTTTTTTCGCGCGCGTGCTGGACGACGACCAGCAGGTGCTCGACGGCATCAAGGCCTACGTGAAGGCGCTGCCGGCGTACGACCCGATGTTCTTCCGCGTCGCCGAGCCGCAGGAGCCGGCGCTATCGGCCGAGGATCTCTACCACCTGCTGCCGTTCAACCAGAAGGAGACCTATTCCTTCGACGACATTCTGGCGCGCCTCGTCGACGGCAGCGAGCACATGGAATTCCGCCCGGGCTACGGGCCGGAAATCTACGCGGGGCTGGTCAAGCTCGACGGCATGCTGGTCGGCGTGATCGGCAACCGCCAGGGCCTCCTGCCGAAGGGCTATCCGGAGTACGCGGACTATCCGGGCATCGGCGGCAAGCTCTACCGCCAGGGCCTCATCAAGATGAACGAGTTCGTCACCCACTGCGGCCGCGACCGCGTGCCGGTGATCTGGTTCCAGGACACGACGGGAATCGACGTCGGCGACCTCGCCGAGAAGGCCGAGCTGCTGGGGCTCGGGCAATCGCTCATCTACTCGATTCAGAACACCG
This sequence comes from Betaproteobacteria bacterium UBA6904, assembly GCA_002451175.1. Lineage (GTDB taxonomy): Bacteria > Pseudomonadota > Gammaproteobacteria > Burkholderiales > SG8-39 > 2-02-FULL-66-14. The sequence goes on along the minus strand of DKBI01000236.1, from coordinate 8,572 downwards.
ACGTGCCGATGATGCTCGTCGTGCTGCGCAAGGGCAGCGCCGCGGCGCACTACATCATGGGCGGGCCGACGGCGAACCGGCACAACGCATTCACGCTTGGCACCGCGGCGACCGAAATCTACGTCATGCACGGGGAGACCGCGGCGGTGGCGAGCTACGCGCGCCGCGCGGTGAAGGACAAGGACACGGGCAAGCCGCTCGAGCCGCTCGCGAAGACGATGAACGAGATGGCGAAGAAGTACTACGACACCTCGCGCCCGGCGTACTGCGCGCAGCACGGGTTCGTCGACGAGATCGTCGACCTGAAGGTCCTGCGCGGCTATCTCAAGGCGTTCGCCGGCGCCGCGTACCAGAACCCGACGTCGATCTGCGCGCGGCACCAGATGCTGCTGCCGCGGCTGATCAAGGGCTGAACGCCCGCCGCGGCGCCGTCGCTTGCGGCTCAGCGCACCTCGCCGGCGATGTAGTGCTGCAGCTGTTCGATGACGAACTTCTGCTCGGCGATCACGTCCTTCACCAGGTCGCCGATCGAGACCAGTCCCGTCAGCCGGCCGTCCTCCATGACCGGCAGGTGGCGCAGGCGCCGGTCGGTCATCAGCGCCATGCACTCGTCGCTCGTCTGGCCGGGGCGCACGCAGAGCACGTTCGAGGTCATGATGTCGCGGACCGGCGTGTCCCTCGAGGAACGCGCCAGCAGGATCACCTTGCGCGCGTAGTCGCGCTCGGTGACGATGCCGACGATCGTCGCGCCGTCCTTCACGAGCAGCGCGCCGATGTTCCTCTCCGCCATCAGGCGGACCGCCTCGAGCACCGGAGCCTCCGGCGCGATGGTGTAGACCGTGTTGTCGGACTTGGAACGCAGGATTTGCGCAACGGTGGTCATGGCAGCCCCTCCCAGGCGAAGTGCGAGTCTCCTCGCGCCAGGGAAGTGTGCCTGCGCCCCCCGGCCGCCGCAAGCCGTGCGCCCTTGCGGCGCCCTAGGTCGTCCGGCTGATGTCGCCGTGCGGGCAATCCGCCAGCAGGCGGAAGAAGTCGCGGCTCTTCACGTGGACCAGATGCTCGTGGTCGCCCGCCTCGAAGTACAGCTCCGGCTGCAGCATCAGGCTGTCGTCCCAGACCGTCTCCACGCCGTACGCCGGACCGAGCGGCGGAAGGGCGCCGGTNNGTCTGGTGGTCGGTCAGGTAGAGCCGGACAGTGTGCGCAATGGGCATGGGCAGGCCTCCGAATGCGGTGCCCGACCATTGTGCGGCGCGCCTCATGGCGCGCGTTGAGCGTTGTCAAGACGGCGAACGCGCCGCTTCGTTCCAGGCGCGGAAGATCGCGTGCATGCGGCGCACGCCGTCGGTCAGCGCGGCAGGCCCCGGCTGCAGAATTTCCGGCGACTTGATCTCGTGCAGCTCGCCATCGCGCACCGCGGGCACCGCGTGCCAGCCGGGGCGGGCGGCGACGTGCTCCGGGCGGAATTTCTTTCCGCACCAGGAGCCCAGAATGATGTCCGGCGCCTGCGCGAACACCTCGGCCGCATCCGCGACGATGCGCCCCGCGGCGCCGTGGCTCCTGGCGCGCTCGGGAAAGATGTCGTCGCCGCCGGCAATGCCCGCCAGTTCGCTGACCCAGCCGATCCCGCTGATCATCGGCTCGTCCCACTCCTCGAAGTAGACGCGCGGCCGCCTCGGAAAGCGGGCCGCCGCCGCGCGGATCTCCGCCAGGCCGCGCTCCAGGTCCGCGACCAGTCGCGCGCCCCGGTCGGCGGCGCCGACGATCGACGCGAGCGTGAAAATCATCTGCAGGATGCCGCCGACGTCACGCTGGTTGAAGACGACCACGTTGAGCCCCGCCTTGATCAGATCGCGGGCGATGTCGGCCTGCAGGTCGGAGAATGCCAGCACCAGATCGGGCCGCAGCTCGAGAATCCGCTCCTGCTTCGCCGACAGAAACGCGGACACCTTCGGCTTTTCGCGCCGCGCGCGCGGCGGGCGCACGGTATATCCGGAAATGCCGACGATGCGCCGCTCCTCGCCGAGCAGGTACAGCGTCTCGGTCGTCTCTTCCGTCAGGCAGACGATGCGTTCGGGATGCCGGGCGGGCATGGCGCGGGCAGCATAGCACCCGGCGCGCCGGCTCAGATCAGGCCCATTCCCTTCAGCACCGAGAGCATCACCGCCGCTGCGACCACCGAGCCGATCTGCCCGCCGGTGTTGGCGCCGGCCGCGTGCATCAGCAGGTGGTTCTTCTTGTTGTAGCGCAATCCCTGCGTCTGCACGACCCTCGCCGCCATCGGATACGCGGAGATGCCCGCGGCGCCGATCAGCGGGTTCACCTTGCCCCCGGTCAGCGCGCAGACGATCTTGCCGAAGACCACGCCGGCGACGGTGTCGAGCGAAATCGCGATGAATCCCAGCGCGAAGATGGCGAGCGTCGTCGGTTTGAGAAACGCATTGCCTTCCATGGTCGCGCCGATCGCCAGGCCGAGGAACAGCGTGACGATGTTGGCGATCTCGTTTTCGGACGCCTTGGTGAGGCGCTCGACCACGCCGGACTCGCGCATGAAGTTGCCCAGCATGATGGTGCCGAGCAGCGGCAGCCCCTTGGGCGCGATGAGCCCGCCGATCACCGTGACGACGATCGGGAAGAGCAGCCTCGTCTCGCGCGACACGCTGCGCTTGATCGCGGCCATCTTGATGACGCGCTCCTTCTCCGTCGTGAGCGCCTTCATGATCGGCGGCTGGATGATCGGCACGAGCGCCATGTACGAGTACGCGGCGACCGAGATCGGGCCGAGGAGCTGCGGCGCGTACTGCGACGCGACGTAGATGGCGGTCGGGCCGTCGCAGGCACCGATCACGGCGATGGCGACCGCCTCCAACTCGGGAAAGCCGAGCGCCAGCGCGAGCATGAGCGTGAGGAAGATGCCGACCTGTCCCGCGGCGCCGAAGAGCAGGATGCGCGGGTTTTCCAGCAGCGGGCCGAAGTCCGTCATCGCGCCGATGCCGACGAAGATGAGGAGGGGGAACAGCTCGTTGGCCACGCCGGCGTCGTACAGGGTGCGCAGGAACCCTTCCTGGTCCATGAGCTCGGACAGCGGCAGATTGACCAGCAGGCAGCCGAAGCCGATCGGCACGAGCAGCAGCGGCTCGACGCCCTTCTTCACGCCGAGGTAGAGCAGGGTGCCGGCGATCGCCAGCATGACGAGGTTGGGAATGCCCTGGGCGCTCGCGAGGTGGGCGACGCCGCTGGTCAGTCCCCCGAGGCCGCTGACGATGCTCTCGAACATCGCGCGCTCCTCAGGCGCTCTTGCCCGGCGTGCCTTCGCCGGACGACAGCGGGAAGAACTTCTTCAGCACGTCGACGACGAGGCTCAGCACCCAGAGCGTGAGAAAGGTGCCGCCGATGCCCACGATCATCAGCGTCAGTCCGAACGTCCACTTGTCCATGATCGAATGCCTCCCCGGGCCCCTGGGTGTCCAGGGGCAACGCGGCATTCTGCGTCGGGTCGCCGGGGGCCGCATCTGATGTAGATCAACCGCCGCCCGAATCCGGCGGCCCCGCGCGGCGGCGGGCGGGGCGGATGCTAGACTGGAACGCGCGGGAGATTCGATGAAATCCAGCCTCAAGGGACACGACGCATTCCTCGCGCTTCTCGCCGACGAGGGCGTGGATCACCTGTTCGGCAATCCGGGCACCACCGAGCTCGCGATCATGGAGGCGCTCGGCAGGCGGAGCGACCTCCGGTTCGTGCTGGGGCTCCAGGAAGGCTGCGTGCTGGCGATGGCCGACGGCTTCGCGCGCGCCTCCAACCGGCTGACGGCCGCCAACGTACACGTCGCGCCCGGGCTCGGGAACGCCATCGGCGCGCTCTACAACGCCGCGTTCTGCGGCTCGCCAATCATCGTCACCGCAGGCCAGCAGGAGCAGGGGCACGGCCTGATGGAGCCGCTGCTCTACGGGCCGCTCGTGCAGATGGCGCAGCCGCTGGTCAAGTGGGCCGTCGAGGTGACGCGCGTGCAGGACCTGCCGCGCATCGTGCGCCGCGCGGCGAAAGTCGCCACGGCGCCGCCGAGCGGACCGGTGTTCATCAGCCTGCCGGGCGACGTCCTCGACGCCGAGGACGAGCTCGAGATGGGGCACCGCACGCGCGTGAGCCCGTGGAACCGGCCCTCCGACGCCATGCTCGAGGCGCTCGCGCGGCGGCTGCTGCGCGCGCGCTATCCGGTGATCGTCGCCGGCACGGAGGTCGCGAAGTACGAGGCCTGGGCCGATTGCGCTGCGCTCGCCGAGGCGCTCGGCGCGCCGGTGTACCAGCAGACCGTGCCGGACGCGGCGCATTTCCCGACCGATCATCGCGCGTACGTGGGCACGTTGCAGCGCAGCCAGAAGAAGGTGCGCGAGATGCTCCTTGCGCACGATCTGCTCGTCTGCGTGGGCGGAGATGCGCTGCGCATGTCGGTGCACAGCCCGGTCGAGGCATTGCCGGAAGGCCTGCCGGTCGTGCACCTGAGCGAGCGCGGCTGGGATCTCGGCAAGAATTTCCCTGCGGAAATTGCGCTCGAGTGCAACGTGCGCACGACGCTCCCGGCGCTCCTCGCGAAGCTGCGCGAGCTCGCGGACCCGGCGTTCGTCGGGGCCGCCGCGATGCGCCTCGCCGATCTGGACGGCGTGAACTGGAAGGCGCAGCGTGCACGGGTCGCGGCCGAGTACGCGCAGGCAGNNTGCCGATCACCTACGTCATCCTCAACAACCGCAGCTACCGCATCCTCAAGGAGCGGATGGTCGCGTTCCGCGGCGCGCGCGCGTTTGCGGGCATGGAGTTCCACGATCCGCAGATCGACTTCACGAGCCTGGCGCGTTCCCTGGGTGTCGAGGCAGCGCGCGTGACGCGTCCGCAGGACGTCGATGCGGCGCTGCGCGAAGCTGTCGCGAGCGGGGCGCCGCGGTTGCTGGAGTTCATGATCGCCGATGGCTTCGGCGGGTGATGCCATGGCCGAGACGACGCGCATCGTCGGCTCGTACCTGTCACCCTACGTCCGCAAGGTGCTCGTCTGTCTCGAGCTGAAGGGCATTGCCTACCAGATCGACCCGATCGTGCCGTTCTACGGCAACGACGAGTTCGCCCGGCTGAGCCCGCTGCGTCGCGTGCCGGTGCTGATCGACGACGCCGTGACCGTGTGCGATTCGACCGTGATCTGCGAATACCTGGAAGAGCGCTACCCGCAGCCGCGACTGTTCCCGCAGGGGGCGCCGCAGCGCGCCCGCGCGCGCTGGCTGGAGGAGTTCGCCGACTCGCGCATGGGCGACGTCATCGTCTGGCGATTCTTCAACCAGCTGGTGATCCGGCGTTTCGTCTGGGGTGAGAAGCCGGACGAGACCGCGGTGGCGAAGGCGCGCGACGTGGATTTGCCGGCGATCCTCGACGATCTCGAGCCGCAAGTGCCCGGTGACGGATTCCTGTTCGGGGAGGTCGGTGTGGTAGACGTCGCGCTGGCGGCCTTTTTCCGCAATGCGGCGTTCGTCCGGTACGCCATTGACCCGGNNGCCACGCGCTCGAGGATCACCGCGAGGCCCTGGCCGACGCCGATGCACAGCGATACCGCGGCGTACTTCGCGCCGGTCTGCTGCATCTGCCGCGAGACGGTGAGCGCAAGGCGCGCGCCCGAGGCGCCCAAGGGGTGGCCGATCGCGATCGCGCCGCCGTTGGGATTTACGCGTGGATCCTGGAAATCCATGCCGAGGAGCTTCAGGCAGCCGAGCACCTGACTCGCGAAGGCCTCGTTGATCTCGACGATGTCCATGTCGCCGAGCTTCAGCCGGGCTCGCTCGAGCGCGCGCGGAATCGCATAGGCCGGACCCACCCCCATGATCCGCGGCTCGACGGCCGCCGAGGCCGCGGCGAGGATGCGGGTGATCGGCTGCTTGCCGTTGCGCTCGCCCCAGGCGCGGCTCGCGACGACGAGTGCCGCGGCGCCGTCGTTGACGCCCGACGCATTGCCCGCGGTGACCACGCCGCCTTCGAAGAGCGGTTTCAGCTTCGCGAGCCCGGCGAGGTCCGCGTCGCGGCGCGGATGCTCGTCCAGCTCGACCCATTTCGGCGGCGCGTCCTTCTTTCGCTGCGGCAGCGCGACGGGCATCAGTTCGCCCTGGTAGAACCCTTCGGCCTCGGCGCGGGCGTACTTCTTCTGCGACGCGAGCGCGAATGCGTCGGCGTCCTCGCGCGTGAGGCCGAAATCCTTCGCCACGTTGTCGCCCGTCTGCGGCATGGAGTGGTCGCCGTACTGCTTGACGATGCGCGGGTTCTGGAAGCGCGCGCCGATCGTCGTGTCGTACAGCCTCAGGTCGCGGCTGAACGGCGATTCCGACTTGGCGAACACGTACGGCGCCCGGGACATGCTCTCGACGCCGCCCGCGACGTAGAGCTCGCCCTCGCCGCAGGTGATGGCGCGCGCGGCGTCGGTCACCGCCTGCAATCCGCTCGCGCAGAGACGGTTCACCGTGACGCCCGGCGTGGTCGGCGGCAGGCCCGCGCCGAGCGCCGCCCAGCGCGCGACGTTGCGGCAGTCCTCGCCCGCCTGGTTGACGCAGCCCAGCACGACGTCGCTGATGTCCCCGGGCTGGATCGCGTTGCGCCGCACGACCTCGGCGATCACGCCGGCGGCGAGATCGTCGGGGCGCACGCCGGCGAGCGCGCCGGCGAAGCGTCCGATGGGGGTGCGCAGGCCGTCGTAGATGTAGGCGTCGAGCATGGGCGTTACTCCGGAGTCAGAAGGGAAACGCCGAGGCGCGCGCGGCGCCGCAGCCAGGGGCTCGCGCGGTAGCGCGGGTCCTGATAGAAGGCATGCATCGCTTCGAGGAGGGTCAGCACTTTGCCGCCGCCGATCGCGTCGCCCATGCCGAGCGGGCCCTGCGGATAACCGAGCCCGAGCATCACGGCGCGATCGAGGTCGGCGGGCGTCGCGATGCGCTGCTGGACGATGTCGCAGCCGACGTTGATGATGTGCGCGACGACGCGTTGCGCGACGAAGCCGGCCGAATCGCGGATCACGGAGACCGGCACCCCGTCGGAGGCGAGCAGGCCGTGCGCCGCATCGCGGATCGCCGCGCGCGTCACGGGCGTCGTCATGAGCGTGCGCCGCTTCGCGAATCCGAACAGCGGATCGACGGCGACCGTGCGCGCCGGGTCGATGAGCAGCTGCAGCGCGGTGGTCGTCGCGTCCTGGCCGAGCGGCGCGACGAAGCACGTCGCCTGCGGGGAGGGCTTCGCGCCCGTTTCGATCTGCGCGCCGAGCTTCGCCAGCAGTTCCTTGAGCGGCCCCGCGTTCGGCGCGACCCAGGCCGCGAGGGCGCTGCGCGCGGGCGCCGGCGCCTCGGGGATCTTTTCCGCCGCGCCGTCCTGGCCGTACACGTACCAGCCGCGGCGCGTCTTGCGGCCGAGCAACCCGGCGGCGACGCGCGGCTCGAGCAGATACGACGGCCGGTAGCGGGGCTCGTCGAAATACTGCTCGTACAGCGACTTGTGCACGCTGTGGTTGACGTCGAGCCCGACCAGGTCCATCAGTCCGAACGGCCCGAGACGGAATCCCGCCGCGTCGACGAGGATCCGGTCGATGGTCGCGAAGTCCGCGACGCCCTCGGCGAGCACGCGCAGCGCCTCGGGGATGAACCCGCGGCCNNACCCACGGCTCGGTGAGCTCGCCGGCGACGACTTCGACGATCTTCATCACCGGCACCGGATTGAAGAAATGGTAGCCGGCAACCCGGCCCGGCCGCGCGATCGCCGCCGCCATCGCGGTGACGGACAGCGACGACGTGTTGGAGGCGAGCACGCAGTCCGGCGCGACGATCGCTTCGAGCGCGCGCAGCAGCTCGCGCTTGACCGCCAGCTGCTCGACGATCGCCTCGATGACGACGTGCGCGCGCGCGAACGCCTGCAGCGACTCGGCGATCTGGATCCGCTCGAGCGTGGCCGCGGCTTCCGCCGGCGTCACGCGGCCCTTGTCCGCGAGCTTGCCGAGCGCCTGGGCAATGGCGTCTTTCGCCGCCTGCGCGGCGCCTGGCTGGGCGTCGAACACCAGCACGCGCACGCCGCATTGCGCCAGCACCTGGACGATGCCGCGGCCCATCGTGCCGCTGCCGGCGACCGCCGCGACGAGGTCGCTTCTCTGGACGTCGAGCATGGTCCTCGAATTCTACGTCTCGCTCGCTGCCGGGGGCTATAATCGAACCGGGCATTTCACTGCAGGGCAAAAAGGAGAGAGGGCAATGCCTGACTTCCGCTGGCTCGCCGGCGTGGCGCTGCTGTTGGCCGCTTCGCAGGGCTTCGCGCAGACCTTTCCGTCGCGCGCCATCACGCTGATCTGCCCGTGGCCGCCGGGCGGCTCGACCGACACGCATCTGCGCCGTTTTGCCGGCGTCGCATCGAAGTATCTCGGGCAGACGGTCGTGATCGAGAACAAGCCGGGCGCCGGCGGCATGCTCGGGCCGGGCACGATGGCGAAGACCGCGGCGCCCGACGGCTACACGCTGTCGCAGCTGCCGGTCGGCGCGTTCCGCATTCCGCACATGCAGAAGGTGGACTGG
>DKBI01000272.1:15657-17916 GCA_002451175.1 Betaproteobacteria bacterium UBA6904 | reverse complement strand
GGCTGTCGTTCTTCATGTTCACGTTCATCACCGACCGCGACGGCAAGTATCAGCTCGCGGCGCTCGCCGAGTCGGGGTTCGACCCGCTGTCGCGCACCTGCCGCTTCATGCTCACCGAGGAGGCGCACCACCTCTTCGTCGGCGAGTCGGGCGTGGCGCGCATCATCGAGCGGACCTGCGAAATGATGGCGCAGCACAAGACCGACGACGTCGCGAAGCTGCGCGGCCTCGGCGTGATCGACCTGCCGACGCTGCAGCGCTATCTGAATTTCCACTTCAGCGTGACGAGCGACCTCTACGGCTCGGAAGTGTCGTCCAACGCGGCGTCCTTCTACACCAACGGGCTGAAGGGACGCTTCCAGGAGACGACGATCGGCGACGATCACCGGCTGGAGAGCGCGGAGTATCCCGTGCTGGAAGTCATCGGCGACCGTATCGCGACGAAGCACGTCGGCGCCGTCACGGCGCTCAACGAGCGCCTGCGCGACGATTGGACGCACGACCTGGAGAACGCCATCGAGCGTTGGAACCGGGTTCCGGAAAAACACGGCGTGCCGTTCCGCTTCAAGCTGCCGCACAAGGGCTTTCACCGCCGGATCGGCGTGTTCGCCGAGCATCACGTCAGCCCGGACGGCAAGGTCCTCTCCGAAGCCGAGTGGACGCACCGGCACGCGCAGTGGCTGCCGACGGCGGAGGATCGCGCGTTCGTGCAGTCGCTCATGGGCCGCGTCACCGAGCCGGGCAAGTTCGCGAACTGGATCGCGCCGCCGCGCCTCGGCATCAACAAGCAGCCGGTCAGCTTCGACTACGTCCGCTTCAACTGATGGGGTCTGACCCCAATGGCCGCTGAGCTCGTTCGGCAGCACCTGATTGACCCGGAGATCTGCATCCGGTGCAACACGTGCGAGGAGACGTGCCCGATCGACGCGATCACGCACGACAGCCGCAACTACGTGGTCCGGCCGGAGATCTGCAACAACTGCAACGACTGCATCTCGCCCTGCCCGACCGGCGCGATCGATTCCTGGCGCAAGGTCGCCACGCCCTACGCGGTCGACGAGCAGCTGCGGTGGGACACGCTGCCGGTGGAGACGGAGGACGCGGGCAGCGACGTCGAGCACGCCGACATTCCCGAAGAGGTGGCGCGCTTCTCGGCGGCCGCCACGCAGGCGCAGGGCGGCACCGCCCCGCCGCCCTGGTCGGCGGCGCATCCGTACGTCGGCCTCTACAGCCTCACGCGCCCGGCGACCGCGACCTGCGCGGGGAATCACCGCCTGACCGCGGCCGGCGCGGGCAGCGACATCCACCACATCGTGCTCGACTTCGGCACCACCGCCTTTCCGGTCCTCGAAGGCCAGTCGCTCGCCGTCATCGCGACCGCCGCGGACGGCGGCCAGCACGTTCGCATGTACTCGGTGGCGAGCCCGCGCAACGGCGAGCGCCCGGGCTACAACAACGTGTCGCTGACGGTGAAGCGCGTCACGGAGGACCGCGAGGGCCGGCCGGTGCGCGGCGTGGCGTCGAATTTCCTCTGCGACCTGAAGAAGGGCGACAAGGTCAGCATCGCGGGCCCCTTCGGCTCGAGCTTCCTGATGCCGAACCATCCCGGGTCGAACCTCATCATGGTCTGCACGGGGACGGGCGCCGCGCCGATGCGCGCCATGACGGAACGGCGCCGCCGCCGCATGGCGCTCAAGGAGGGCGGCGAACTGATGCTGTTCTTCGGCGCGCGCACGCCCGAGGAACTGCCCTATTTCGGCCCGCTCATGAAGCTGCCCGAGACGCTGATCGACGTGCAGCTCGCGTTCTCGCGCCTCGCCGACCGGCCGAAAGAGTACGTGCAGGACCGCATGCGCGCCTGCGCCGAGAAGACCGCCCGCCTGCTCGCCGATCCGAACACCTACGTCTACCTCTGCGGCCACAAGCAGATGGAACAGGGCGTCGAGGCCGCCTTCGCCGAAATCTGCGGCGCGGGCTGGGGCGCGATGAAAGGACAACTGCGGTCCTCGGGCCGCTATCACGTGGAAACCTACTGATGGCCATCAACTACAGCGACAAGATTCCCAACAACGTCGACTTGGCGAACGACCGCACGCTGCAGCGCGCGCTGGAGCACTGGCAGCCGCACTTCCTGCAGTGGTGGCACGAAATGGGGCCGACCGATTTCGAGACGGCCGACGTCTATCTGCGCACCGCGACCTCGGTGGACGCGCAGGGCTGGGCGCAGTACGGCGCCGTGAAGATGCCCGACTACCGCTG
>DKBI01000272.1:0-15623 GCA_002451175.1 Betaproteobacteria bacterium UBA6904 | reverse complement strand
GCGCACCACATGTTCGTCGGCGAAACGGGCATCGGCCGCGTGGTCAAGCGCACGCTCGAGGTCATGAAGGAACTGGGCACCGACGACCCCGCGCGCGTCCGCGCGCACGGCGCCGTGGACCTGCCGCTGCTGCAGAAGTACCTCAACTTCTGGTGCTCGTCCTCGCTCGACCTGTTCGGTTCGGAGATTTCCTCCAACGCCGCCGCCAATTTCGCCGCCGGGCTGAAGGGACGCCCCGACGAGGCGGGGTACGAGGACCACGTGCTGCGCGATGCGGTGCTCGGGATGCGCACGCCGGAAGGCATCGACCGCGTGCCCATGCGCAACGCGCTGAACGAGGTGATGCGCGAGTCCTACCTCAAGGACTGCGAAATCGGCCTGAAGCGCTGGAACCGCGCGATCGAACGCGCCGGCCACGCCTTCCGTCTTGCGCTCCCCTCCCCGCATTTCCGCCGCTCGATCGGCGCGTGGGTGAATCAGCCAGTCGCGCCCGATGGCACGCGGATGTCGCCGGAGGACTACGCGAGGCGCCTCGGCGAATGGATTCCGACCGAGGCCGACAAGGCCTTCGTGCGCTCGCTCATGCAGCGCGTGACGGCGCCGGGCCGGATGGCCGCCTGGGTCGCGCCGCCCGACCGCGGCATCAACAACCTGCCCGTGGACTACGAGTACGTCCACCTGAACTGACGATCGGCCGCGCGGGGGCGCTCGCGCACCGCCTTTGCGTCAGCGCATTGCCGACTGGCCCGAATTGCGTTAAGGATGGGGCGGCACCTGACCCGCCGAGGAGATCCCGATGAGCTATACGCTGCCCGAGTTTCTCGCCCACGCCATCGCCATGGAGCAGGAGGCGGCCGATCGCTATCTCGAGCTTGCGGACATGATGGAGGCGCATCGCAACGACGCCGTGCAGAGCGTGTTCCGCGACATGAGCCGCTTCTCGGAGATGCATCGGGATTCCATCCGCGCGCGGGCCGAGGGGATCGAGCTGCCGAAGCTGCGCTCGTGGCAGTACCGCTGGCGCACGCCGCCGGAAGTCGGCGGCGAGGAAGGGTTCGACTATCTCCTGGAGCCGTTCCATGCGCTGAAGTACGCGCGCGGCAACGAGGTGCGCAGCATGAAGTACTACCGCGAGGTCGCCAAGGAGGCGCAGGACCCGGACATCAAGCGCCTGGCGGCCGAGTTTGCCGAGGAAGAGCGCGAGCACGTGCTCGCGCTCGACGAATGGCTCGCCAAGACCCCGCGCCCCTCGACGACGTTCGCCGAGGATGCGGAGAGCTTCGAGCCGGTCTGACGCCCCGGAATTGGGGTCAGACCCCAATTCTAGGATTCGAGGACGTAGGTTCCCGGCGCGCCGGCGAGAGCCGGATACCGCTCGCTCGCGAGCGGCGGCGGGTCGCGCAGCGGACCGCAGCGCTCGGCCAGCCACTCGGCCCAGTCGCCCCACCAGCTCCCGGCACGCTGCTCGGCCTGCGCGTACCAGTGGTCGGCCGACTGGCCGCGGTGCGCCGGCCCGATGCGGTAGCTGCGCTTGGCGGGCTTCACTGGCGGATTGACGATCCCCAGAATGTGGCCGGAGCTCGACAGCACGAAGCGCTTCGGCGAGGTGACGTANNCGGCTGGTGAATGCGCGGCAGGTCGATGGGCTCGCCGGCGACGATGAGCGCATCGCGCTTGACGAGGCTGTTCTTCAGATACATCTCGCGCAGGTAGTACTCGTGCATGCGGTACGGCATGCGCGTGGCGTCCATGTTCCAGAACAGCACGTCCCACGGCGCGGGCTTCTCGCCGTAGAGCCAGCCGTGAACGACGTAGTGCCAGATGAGGCTGTTGGTACGCAGCAGCCGGAACGTGGTCGCCATTTCGCGGCCGTCGAGAAAGCCGCGCCGCCGCATCACGTCCGCCAGCCAGCGCACACTCGCCTCGTCGATGAACACCTCGATGTCGCCCGGCGACTGGAAGTCCGTGAGGGTCGCGAGCAGCGTCCAGCTGGCCACCGGGACCTGCTCGCGCGGATGCACGCGGTTGAGCCACGCCATGTAGACGGCCAGCAGCGTTCCGCCAATGCAGTAGGCCGTGGCGTGCACCTTCGGCGCGCCGCTCAGCTCGCGCGCGACGCGCACCGCCTCGTTCACGCCTTGCAACAGGTAGTCGTCGAAGCCGACCTCGGCCATGTCGGCCGTGGGATTCTTCCAGCTCACCAGGTAGACGTCGAATCCGCGGTCGAGCAGAAACTGCACCAGGCTCTTCTTCGGCGTGAGGTCGAGCACGTAGTACTTGTTGATCCACGGCGGCACGATGAGAACCGGCTCGGCATGCACCTGCCGCGCCGCGGGCGTGTAGTGGATGAGCTCCATCAGGCGGTTGCGGAACACCACCGCCCCCGGGGTCACGGCGAGATTCCCGCCGACGACGAAATCCTCCGGCGAGGTCATGCGCACCTGGCCGGCGTAGACGTCCTGCAGAAAGACCTCGGCGCCGCGCTGCAGGCTCGCGCCGCGCGTCTCGATCGCCTTGCGCATGGCGACCGGATTGCTCCAGAAGAAATTCGTCGGCGCGATCGCATTCAGCCACTTCCGGTACCAGAACGCGGCGCGGCGGCGTTCCTTCGCCGACAGGCCCGGCGTCGCGAACAGGGCATCCTGCACGTGCCGCGTGGTGAACAGGTACCACTGCTTCAGCAGGCTCCAGTGCACGTCCTCGCTCCACGCCGGGTCGGCGAAGCGCGTGTCGTCGGGCTGCGGCAGCACGAGGTCGGGATGGTCGCGACCGGCCAGGCGCACCGCGCTGTGCAGCTGCAGCGCCATCAGGTCCACCGACAGCCTGGACCACAGTTCGGCCAGCTCCAACGGGTGCAGCATCCACGCAAACTGCGCGTGCAGCATCGGCGCGAACAGCCCCATCGGGTCGAACAGCGACTCCGCATGCTCGTGCAGCTTGCGCCATTGCTCGGCGCCGAGCGCGATGGTCTGCGCGAGCTGCTGCTCGGGGGCGGGAAGGTTCTTTTCGTCGATCGGGGCGCGGTCCATGCGCCCCACGCTAGCACCGCGGCGCCGAGCGCATCCTGCGCAAAATCAAGAGCGCGCAGGCCCGCCCGAAGTTCCCGCAGGCGCCCGGGATCCGGGCGGGGAGACGCGCTCGAAGCGCCGGTCTAGGCTCCGACCATGGCGAGACCGCCGTTGCACAGCAGGAACTGGCCGGTGATGAATGCCGACTCCTCGCTCGCGAGGAACAGCGTAGGCCCCACCATGTCGACGGGCTGCGCGATGCGCGCGAGCGGCGTCTGCCGCAAGACCTCCTCGCGGCGGCCGGACTTCCAATCGTGGCGGTTCTTCAGCGCCTCGGTTTCCATGAACGCGGCGCCCAGCGTGTTGACGCGCACGTTCGGCGCCAGGGCCCGCGCGTAGGACTTGGTCAGACCGATCACGGCGTATTTCGCCGCCGCATATTGCGGCGCCCGGGGGCTGCCGGCGATCACCACCTGCGAGCCGATGTTGACGATCGTGCCGCCCGGCCGCGCCATCATCTTCTGGCCGACCTCGTGAATCATGTACATCGTGCCCTTCACGTCGACGTCGAGCGTATGGGTCACGACCTTCTCGTCGAACTCGCGCCAGGACTTCTGGTCGATCGCCATGTCGCCGACGTTGTTGACGAGCACGTCCACGTGGCCGAACTCGGCGAACGCCGCCTCCGTCATGCGCCGCACGTCGTCGAGGCGGGCGATATCGCCGTTCACCGTCAGCGCCCTGCCGCCGCCGTTGCGGATTGCCGCTGCGGTCTCCTCGGCGCCCGCGGCGGAGCGGTTGTAGTGCACGACGACGTCCGCGCCTTCGCTGGCGAAGGCGCGCGCCAGCACGGCGCCGAAGCCGCGCCCGGATCCGGTCACGAAGACCGTCTTGCCCTGAAACCGGCCTGCCGTCATCTGCGCCTCCTGTTCACGCGGCCGCGCGCTCGACGATGCCGCGGAACTCGTCGTCCGTCAGCAGGCCGCGCTTGCGGATCGCCGCCTGCTTCACCGCCTCCAGCAGCCGCGCGTAGGACTCGGCGGGCGGGTCGAGCTTCAGCTCCTCGCACTTGATCTTGATGGAGGCGATGCCGCTCTTCTTGCCGAGCACGATGCCGCGCGGGGTGGCGAGGAGCGCCGACGCGTACGGCTCGATCGCCTCGGGAATGTGGAACTGCGCCGCCACGGCGCCCGTCTCGCGCACGAAGAGATTGCGGCCCACGACGCTCTTCCACGGCTCGAGCTGGTAGCCCGCGATCTCGCGCAGCCGCTGCGAGGCCGCGCGCACCCGGTCGAGCCGGATGCCGGTCTCCACCTTGTAGAGCAGCTCCAGCGCGGCGGCGATCTCCGGCAGGTTGGCATTGCCGGCGCGCTCGCCGATGCCGTCGATCGTGCCGTGGATCCAGTCCGCGCCCGCGGCCGCCGCGGCCACCGCGCAAGCCGTGCCGAGTCCGAAGTCGTTGTGGCCGTGAAAGTGCAGCGGCACGTCCGCGCCGAACCAGCCGCGGATCCGGCCGATCAGGTACGCCACGGCCTCCGGCGTCGCGATGCCGAGCGTGTCGACGGCGACGAACTCCGCGGCGCCCGCGTCGCGGGCCGTCCGGTAGATGCGCTCGAGGAACGCCAGGTCCCCGCGAGAGCAATCGACGCCGAAGAACGCGACCTGGATGCCCTTGCCGGCCGCAAACGCGACCGCCTTGGCGACGCGCTCCAGGACCGCCTCGCGCGACACCGAAAGCGCCGCGAGCTTCATGTCCGACACCGGCGCCTCGATCACGACGTGACGCATGCCGAGATCGGCGACCGACTGCACGTCCTCGATCAGCGCGCGGGAGAAGCCCCAGATCTCCGCCTTCAGGCCGGCGTCCTGGATCTTGCGGATCGCGATGCGGTCTTCCTCGGAAACGCGCGGGAATCCCGCCTCGATGCGACCCACGCCGAGACCGTCGAGCAAGCGCGCGATCTCCAGCTTCTGGTCCGGGTCGAAGCTCGTGCCGACCGACTGCTCGCCGTCGCGCAGCGTCGTGTCGTAGAAGCGCGGCGCCTTCATGCCCCGCCCCGCCTGCGCCAGATCGTTGAGCCCGCCGGCCCAGACCTGGGAGCGATCGATCGCCGCCATGCTCAGAACCCCTGCCACGCCGGCGCGTCCTTGCCGTAGGCGTCCTTCCAGCCCACGACGCGGTTGCGCAGCACGCCGATGCCCTGGATCTTCGCCTCGATGAGATCGCCGGGCTTCAGGTACCAGGCCTGCGGGTTGGCGCTGAAGGCGGCCACGCCCGAGACCGTGCCTGTGGTCACGATGTCGCCGGCCGAGTAGCCGGCCGGCGAGAACTTGCTGATGATCTGCGGCAGCGTCACCGACATGTGACTGGTGTTGGAGATCTGGCGCTTCTCGCCGTTCACCGTCAGCAGCAGGTCGAGGTTGTACGGATCCGGAATCTCGTCTGCGGTGACGATCCACGGGCCGAACGGGCAGAAGGTGTCGATCGACTTGCTGAACACGAAATTCTTCGACTCCATCTCGCGCCGCTGGATGTCGCGCGCCGTGATGTCGTTGAAGATCACGTAGCCGCCGATGTAATCGCCCGCTTCCTGCACGGACAGATGCTTGCCGGCCTTGCCGATCACCGCGCAGAACTCCAGCTCGTAGTCCAGCTCTTTCGTCAGATGCTCCGGGTAGATGATCGGGTCGTCGGGCCCGATGATCGCGTCGGGGTTCTGGAAGAACATGATCCACGGCTTGATCTCGGCGACCCAGTTCGCGCGGTTGCCCTCCTGCGCATGCTCGGCGTAGTTGCCCGCGGTGTGGAAGATCTTCTTCGGGATGATCGGCGCGCGCAGGCGCACTGAGGCGAGCGGAAAGCGGCGCCGGGTCATGCGCTCCCGCGCGGGCCCGGTCACGGGATGACCGAGCGCGAAGAGCGCGCGCATGTCGGGAACGTCGATCACCACGAGTTCGTCGCCCTCGACGGCGCCGACCAGCGTTTCGTTCCCCACGGTGAAGGTGGCGAGTTTCATGTCGGTATCTGCTCCTGGTTGCGCTGCGATCGGGCGCTCATTCCGGCACGACGCCGATATCCTTGGCGAGCTTGGCCCAACGGGCATGCTCGGCGTCGAGGAACTGGCCCAGTTCTCCGGGCGTGCTCGCGTCGGCGACGATGCTCAAGTCGAGCAGCCGCTTGACCATCTCCGGCTCCCGGAGAACCTTTGCGAGGTCCGTACTGACCCGGTTGATGGCCTCGGGCGGCGTGCCCTGGGGCGCAACGAGTGCCTGCCAGCCCGAATACGCGAAACCCGGGTAGCTCTCGCCGATCGTGGGCACCTGCTCAAGGCCAGGCAGGCGTTTTTCGGTGGTCACGGCGAGCGGCCGCAGCGCACCGCGCTGCAGGTGCGTCATGGTCGCGGCGACTGCTTGAAAGGTCACCTGCGTGCGCCCCGCGATGGTGTCGAGAATTCCCGGCTGGACGCCGCTATAGGGCACCGCGACCATCTTCACGCCCGCCGTCGAGCCGAACATGGCGGCCATCATCCCGGAAAAGGTCTTCGGCCCTTCGGTGGCCACCGACAGCTTGTCCGGGTTGGCCTTCGCGTGGGCGACCAGGTCGCCAAGGTTGTTGAACCCGGTCGCGGGATTGGCGGCGACCACGAACCCGCTCTGGCCAATCATGCCGACGGGCACGAAATCCTTCTTCGGGTCGTACGGCAGCGCCTTGAACGTGTAGGGATTGATCACCAGCGCCGCGGCCGTGGCGTGGTAGAAGTTATAGCCGTCCGCCGGCGCCTTCAGCACGGCCAGCGCGCCGATCACGTTCTGCCCGCCGGGACGGTTCTCGACCACGACCGGCTTGTCCCAGAGCTTCGTCAGGCGGTCGGCGATGAGTCGCGCCAGGATGTCGGGGCTGGACCCCGGGGGCTGCGACAGAACGACGCGCACCGGCCGCGCGGGCCACGTTTCGGCGACGGCCGTGTTCGTCAACGGGGCGGCGAGCAGCAGGCCGATCAATACGGGTTTCAGCATGGTGAGATCCTCCTCGTCGGGATTGCGCCATGCTACGCACCGCCCGATAATCTGAAAACAGGATTCCACAGATTCATCAAATTTGCCTCATGGATATCAGCAAAGTCGACCTGAACCTGCTCACGGTGTTCGCCGCCCTCTGTGAACAGCAGAGCGTGACCCGCGCGGGCGCCGCGCTCGGCCTCAGCCAGCCGGCGATGAGCGCCGCGCTCGCCAGGGCCCGGATCCTGTTCGACGATCCCCTGTTCGTGCGCACCGGCGGCGGCATGAAGCCCACCGCCCGGGCCGAGGCGCTGGCCGGACCGGTGCGCCGCGTGCTGGACAGCGTGCGCGCCGAAGTGCTCCAGCAACAGCGCTTCGATCCGCGCACCACCACGCGCACCTTCACGCTCATCATGCCGGACATCGGCGAAATCGCGTTCCTGCCGAAGCTCATCGCGCGGCTGAGTGCGGAGGCGCCCGCCGCGCGCATCAGGACGCTGGCCATGCCGCCGCTTGCCATCGAGCGCGCACTCGAGTCGGGGGCGGCCGACGTCGCCGTCGGTCTGTTTCCCGACCTGACGAAGGCCGGTTTCTACCAGCGGCGGCTGTTTCGCAACGCCTTCATCTGCATCGGCGCCGAAGATCATCCGACGTTCACGGAACCGCTGACGCTGCGCAAATACCTCGAGGCTTCGCACGCCGTCGTGCAGCCGGAAGGCCGCACCTACGACCTGTTCGACCGCGAGCTTCAGCGGCTCGGCCACGTGCGCCGGGTCGGGCTGGAGATCCCCCACTACCTGAGCCTGCCGGCGATCATTTCCGCGTCCGATCTGATTGCCACCGTGCCGCGCGACATCGGCGAGGCGTTCGCGCGGCAGGTTCCGCTGCGCCTGCTCGACCCGCCGCTGAAGGTGGCCTTCGACGTCAAGCAGTACTGGCACGAGCGCGCCCACAAGGATCCCGTCAGCGTCTGGCTGCGCCAGCGCGTGCACGAGCTCTTCCACGATTGAGCGGCGCGCCGCCGTTCAGCGCTTCAGGACCGGGACCGTGATGGCGGCGATGACGATCAGCGCGCCGACGAACTGCAGCGGCGAGACGGCCTGCCCGAGCAGCACCCAGGCGATGAGCAGCACCGCGATCGGCTCGATGTTGAGCGCGACGGTGAAGTGCGCCGCCGGCAGCCGCGGCAGGACGACGAAGAGCGACGTGATCGCCGAGCCGTAGAACAGCGTGAGCAGCGCGAGGCCCGTCCAGCCCAGCGCGTCCCGCGGCCACGCAAAGGCATCCGTGAGCGCGGCCGCCGTGCCGACGAGCACGGCGGTCACCCCCATCGCGTAGAACGAGCGCAGCCGCCCGTCCAGGTCCTTCAGCCAATGCCCGGTGAGGAACAGCACGCAGGTGAACGTCACGGCCGCGCCGAGCGCCCAGCCGACGCCCGCGCCGATTTCGGCCCACCGTCCCTGAAGATCGCCCGCGCGGTTCACCACGTCGAGCGCGAGCACCAGCCCCACCAGCGCGAGCGGCATCGCCACGAAGGCCGCGCGGGACGGCCGCTCCCCTCCGGCGACCCACACCGCCAGCGCCAGCAGCATCGGATAGATGTTGAAGACGAGCAGCGCGAGCGCCGCGGGAATGCGGGCCACCGAGGAATACAGGCAGAAGCTCTGCAGCGCGACGAGCGCGCCGACCAGCACCGCGCGGGCGAGCGTCAGCCGCGGCAACAGGATCGCCACGCCGAGCGCGCGCAACAGCACGAACAGCGCCAGTGCCGTGACGCCCGAACGCACGGCCACGGCGGTGGCCACGCCCGCACCGTGGTCGAAGGCGAGACGCGCCGCGACGTGGTTCGAGCCGAACACCACCGCGATGACGATCAGTGCGAGCACCGCGCCGCGCGGCGTGAGAGTCTGGTCCGGGTTCATGACGTCCAATCGAGAGCGGATTCTGCTAGATTCCGGCGCAGATCAACCCTTGCGGAGCGAAACACTGCGATGAGCATTTCACGCAACGTGATGTGGGGCGAGTTGCGCGGCATGCGCAAGATCGAGACCGTGGAACAGATGCCGGCGGAGTACCGCCAGACGCTGCTCAAGATCCTCTACGCGCTCGCCTCGACCGAGTTCGCCTCCGTCGAGCAGCACCAGCCCTGGATCAATCAGGGGCCGACCGCCGAGGACCGCTACGTCCAGTCGCAAATCTGCGCCGACGAGGCGCACCAGGGGTTCATCGACAGCCGCATGCTGCGCAGCTTCGGCGCCGAAGGCGACGCGCTCGCCGACCGGCTGCTGACGCTGCGCATGGGCGAGCATCCCCTGCATGCCTTCAACGTGCCCTTCGAATCCTGGCCGGACCTCTGCGGCTTCTGCTTCCTGATGGACCACGTCGCCTGGTATCACCTGCGCGCCTTCGAGGACTCGAGCTTCGCGCCGCTCGCGCGCGAGATGACGACGATGGTGCACGAGGAGCGCTTTCACGCCTCCTTCGGCGCGCGGCGCATTCGCGACCTGGCGCAGAACGCGCGCTACCAGGCGCTCGCCAAGGCCGGGCCCGCGGAGGCGCAGAGCGCCGTGGACAAGTGGTATCCGCATTCGCTCGACACCTTCGGCGCGGCGAACTCGAAATTCAGCGAGCTCGCGGTCGCCTACGGCATCCGCCGCTGGGGCAACGAGGAACTGCGCCAGCGGTGGAAGGCCGACCTCGACGCGCAGATCCGCGCCGCGGGGCTCGCGGTGCCGGACGCCGAGGCGGGGCGGCAGATCCGCTGACGATCGGCCGCAATCCGCTCTACTCGATGACGCCCAGACGGCCGTTGTGGCTGCCCATGTACCAGAAGCGGCCTTGCGCATCGACGACGGCCTTGCGGATGCCCACGCCCTTCGAGGGCAGCGCAATCACGCGAAAGCGCTCGGTCTTCGGATCGAACAGCGCCACCGTGTCGGTTTCGATTTCGTTCGCCCAGACCCGCCCCGCGCCGTCCACCGCCACTGCGTAGGGCCCGGCGCGCTCCCCGGCGGGCATCGCGTATTCCTTGACGACCTTCTGCGCCGCAGGATCGACCTTCGCGAGCTTGCCGTTGCCGAAGTACGTCACCCAGAGCATGCCGTCGGGGGCGGCCGCGATGCGCCGCGGCCGCGATCCGGGTCCCGTGCGGAGCTCGTCGGTCCGACCGGTTTTCGGGTCGAAGATGCCGAGCGCGTTGTCGCCCATGCGGCACACCCAGATGCGGCCGCGCGCGTCGATCGCCAGGCCGTAGGGTCCGCCGGGCATCCGGTGTTCGCTGATCTTGCCGGTCGCACGGTCCAGCTTGCCCAGATAGCCGCCGCCCTGCCCCGTGAACCAGACGTTGCCCTCGCTGTCGAATACGGCGGTATGCGGATTGCCCCCTTTCGACGGCGTGACGTGGCTGACGACCTTGCCGGTGACCGGGTCGANNAGGCCGTGCGGGCGGGCGCCCTCCGGCAGGTCCCACTCCTTGAACGTCTGCGCGCGCGTGTCGAATTTCGCGATGCGGTTGCCGTGCATCACGGCGATGTAGATGTTGCCGTCCGGCCCCGGCGCGGGATCGCGCGCGAACCGCGGCGTCGGCACGGCCCATTCGCTCACCTTGCCCGCGACGTCGCGGCTGCCCGGCGCCACGCCGTAGTTGGATCCGCCCGCCAGCGCCAGTGCGGGAAACAGCAGCAGGCCGAGCGCGCGCCTCACGGCTTGAACCTCGCATCCACCGGAAAGCGCAGCCCGTTGGCGAGCCGGTTGGTCTCGTTCGCCAGGCCGACGACCGCCATCAGTTCCATGAGCATCGCGTCGCTTAGGCCCTTGGCGCGCGCCGACGCGGTATGCGAGTAGCTGCAGTATTCGCAGTTGTTGGTCGCGCTCACCGCGATGTAGATCATCTCCTTGGTGAGCGGATCGAGCGCGCCCGGCGCCATCACCTGCTTCACGCTGTCCCAGAGACGCTGCAGCGTCGCCGGGTCGTTGGCGAGCGCCTTCCAGAAGTTGTTGATCCAGTCCGTGCCGCGCGTCGCCATGATGTCGTCGTACACCGCGCGCACCTCGGGCGACGCGTCCGCGTATTCGACCAGCCTGACCAGAGACATGCGATGTCCTCCCCGCGCCATGATACCCCCGCGGCCGCCCGCCCCGACGCGCCCCGCGGCGGGTCCCGGTCCCGCTGGTAGAATCGCGCCCTCGCCATGAAGTTCCTGTTCGACGTTTTCCCGATCATCCTGTTCTTCATCGCCTACAAGTTCGCGGACATCTACGCGGCGACGGCGGTGGCGATCGCGGCGACCTTCGCCCAGGTCGGCTGGCTGAAGCTGCGCCGGCGGCGCGTGGAGCCGATGCTGTGGACGAGCCTTGCGATCATCGTCGTGTTCGGCGGGGCCACCCTGCTGCTGCGCGACGAGACGTTCATCAAGTGGAAGCCGACGGTGCTCTACTGGATGTTCGCCCTGGTGCTCGCGGGCGCCGAGCTCTTCTTTCGCCGCAACCTCATCCGCAGCATGATGGGCCGCGAGGTGAGCCTGCCCGAGGCGGTGTGGGCCGGGCTACACTGGAGCTGGGTCGGGTTCTTCGCGTTCATGGGCGCGCTCAACCTCTACGTCGCGTTCCGGTTCTCCACCGACACCTGGGTCAACTTCAAGCTCTTCGGCGGCGTCGGCCTCATGCTGGTGTTCGTGCTGGCGCAGGCGGTGTTTCTCGCGCGCCACATCAAGGAAGAGCCCCCGCGATGAACGTCGCCGACGAAATCCGGCGCCGGCTGGACGCGCTGCGCCCGGCGCGCTTCGAACTGAGCGACGAGAGCGCCAAGCACGCCGGCCACGCGGGTGCGCGCCCCGGCGGCAACACGCACTGGCGGCTGCTCGTGACGTCGCCCGAGTTCGCCGGCAAGACCACGGTCGTGCGCCATCGCATGATCTACCACGCGCTCGGCAATCTGATGGACAATCCGATCCACGCCCTGGCGATCACCGCCCGGGCACCTGGCGAACCGGGCGCCTGACGGCGCTCCGCTCAACCCTAGAAAGGCCTCTGATGAAACTCCGCATGCTCGCTGTTGCCCTCGCCACCGTTGCCGCGCCGTCGCTCGTGCTCGCGCAGGCCGCGAAACTGCCGACCAAGGAACCTGCCAAGGCGTCCGCGCCGGCAACCGGCCCGCTCGCCACGGTGAACGGCGTCGCGATTCCCCGGCAGCGCGCCGAACTGATCGCCAAGCAGCAGGTTGCGCGCGGCGCCCCGGATTCGGAGGGCCTGCGCGCCCAGATCCGCGAGGTGCTGATCAACAACGAGGTCGTGATGCAGGAAGCGGCGCGCGCCGGGGTCGCCAAGCGGGCGGACGTCGCCGCGCAGATCGAGCAGGCGCGCCACGACATCATCGTCAACGCGTTCCTCAACGACTACATCACCAAGAACCCGATTTCGGACGCCGAGGTGCAGGCCGAGTACGAGCGCGCCAAGCAGCAGACCGGCTCGACCGAGTACAAGGCGCGCCACATCCTGGTGGAGAACGAGGACCAGGCGAAGAAGATCGTCGCCGAGATCAAGAAGGGCGCGAAATTCGAGGAGCAGGCGCAGAAGCACTCGATCGACGCGAGCAACAAGGACCGCGGCGGCGATCTCGACTGGAACGTGCCGGGCGTCTACGACAAGACCTTTTCCGACGCGATGGTGAAGCTGGAGAAGGGCAAGATGACCGACGCGCCCGTGCGCACGCGGTTCGGCTACCACATCATCCGGCTCGACGACGTGCGCGCGGTGACGATTCCGCCGCTGGCCGACGTGAAGCCGCGCATCCAGCAGCGGCTCGCGCAGGTCAAGATCGAAAAGCTCGTGCAGGAACTGCGCGCCAAGGCCAAGGTCGAGTGAGCGCAGCGCGGCACGCGGCGCCGCGGCGCGTCAGTTTCGGCGGGGTCCGCGCGACCAAGCGCTCATCGACGTGGTTCCAGGGAGGTTGGACATGACCCGCAGGTTCTGGTGGGCGCTGGTGGCGGCCCTC
This sequence comes from Betaproteobacteria bacterium UBA6904, assembly GCA_002451175.1. Classification (GTDB taxonomy): domain Bacteria; phylum Pseudomonadota; class Gammaproteobacteria; order Burkholderiales; family SG8-39; genus 2-02-FULL-66-14. The sequence goes on along the minus strand of DKBI01000272.1, from coordinate 2,624 downwards.
GTCTCGGCGCCGGCTCTCGGCCAGCCGAATCTCGCCAAGGCGACGTTCGCCGGCGGGTGCTTCTGGTGCGTGGAGGAGGCTTTCGACAAGGTGCCCGGCGTGGTCTCCACCGTCTCGGGGTACATGGGCGGCCAGAAGAAGAACCCGACCTACGAGGAGGTCTCGGCCGGACGCACCGGCCATGCGGAAGTCCTGCAGGTGACCTACGATCCGAAGAAAGTCGGCTACGAGCAGCTGCTGGACGTCTTCTGGGTGAACCACGACCCGACGGTCACGGACCGCCAGTTCTGCGACGTCGGGAGCCAGTACCGCCCGGCGATCTTCACGCATGACGCCGAGCAGAAACGGCTCGCGGAGGCCTCCAAGGTCAAGTACGAGAAGCTGAAGGCCTTCAAGCAGCCGCTGCTCACGCCGATCGTCCCGGCCGGCGAGTTCTGGCCCGCCGAGAGCTACCACCAGGACTATCACCAGAAGAACGCGGTGCGCTACAAGTTCTACGCCACCGGCTGCGGGCGCTACGCCCGGCTCGACGAACTCTGGGGCAAGCTGCGCAAGTGATTGGGGTCTGACCCCAAATCGTAGCGGCCGAGGCGCACCATGGTGGCGCCCGGCTTCGGCGGTTGCATCGACGGCATCACCATCACGCAGTCGTCGTAGGGCGTTGCCCACGCGGTGTCGCCGTCCGTCGCCACCGGCGTGCCGCGATTCGGCACNNGTCCATCGCGACGTCCACCGAGGATGTCTCCCAGTGCTGCCCGCACTCGATCAGCGCCGCCTGCTTCGGGCTCGCGGGATCACCGAAGCCGCCCCGATCGCGCATGCGCAATCCCGCCGGATGCCCCGTGTCGAGCAGGAGATCCGCCGGCACGCCGATGCGACGCGCGAAGGCGACGCCCTTCTCCACCATGCCGCAGACCATGATCGGGCGGCAGGGCTCGCCCATCGAATGCAGATCGAGCAGGAAGTCGGCGCGGTCGACGAACGGCCGCAGCTCGCGCGCGCGCCGCAACTCCACCGAATCGCGCGTCCCGCCCAGAACGTCGTCGGACCAGACCCGGTTGTAGTCCTCATCCACGCAGCGCGAGGTGAAGGGGTCATCCGCATCGAAACGCTCGAACGCAGCGACGTTGGCAAACGCCAGCACGAGACGGCCTCGCGACGGCCGCAGCCCCTGCGCCAGCAGCCAGTCCAGCGCGATCGCGCCGCACAGCTCGTTGCCGTGCGTCAAAGCCTGCACCATCACCTCGGGGCCCGCCGCCCCGGAATCCAGCACGTGCACGTACTCCACGCCGCTCGCGCTGCTGCGCCAGCGGCGGATGTCCGGCGGCCGGATCGCGACCGGGATGGGCTCGGTCACGCGGCCCGGTAGCGAAGCAGCCAGAAATGCTGCGTCGTCTCGACTGCGACCTCGCGCGACGATGCGCCGGCGGCCTGGCGCAGCTCCGCCTCGTCCGGAAAATTCTTCAGCACCTCGTGCGCGCTGCCGTCGTCGAGCCGGCGCCGCTGGTAGGTGTCGCCCGCCGCGTCGCGCCGCTCGATCGGCGTGCTCGAGCCCTCGACGTAACGGTTGTCCAGAAAGACCATCAGCGCGCCGGGTGCCACGGCAGCCTCGGCATCCCGCAGGAATCCTTCGAGCCGCGCGCGCGGCACGTGCGACCACCAGAACGCCGCGAGCAGCGCATCGTGCCGCCGGCCGCAATCCGGCGGCGCGAAGCAATCGCCGCGCGTGAAGCGCACGCGTTCCGGCGGATACGCCTTCGCGCGCGCAACCGCGAGCACCTCGTCGCTCGCGTCGAGCGCGAGAATCTCCGCCGCGTGCGGGGCGACCTTCTCAGTCCACCAGCCGGTGCCGCAGGCGAGTTCCAGCACCCGTCGGCCGGCGAGCAGTTCGCCGAGGCGCCTGCGCAGCCAGGCAAGGTCCGCCTGCCGCTCGGGCTTCGCATAGATGCGCTCGTACTCCTGGGCGCGCCGAGCGTAATACGCGAGCAGTTCAGTCATTCAAGTGGCAAGCCGCCCGATGCGCCATGCCGATCTCCTTCAGCGCCGGCGCTTCGCGCCGGCAGCGCTCCATGGCGCGCGGGCAGCGCGGATGGAAGTGGCAGCCNNCCGCCGGAGAATTCGTGCGGATAGCGCCGCATGTGCTCGGGGCTCAGCCCCACCTTGGCGAGCAGCTGCGCCACGCGCTCCTCGATCTCTCGCGCGTTCTTCGCCAGGCCGTGGATCACCAGCCCCTCGCCGACGATCGCGCCCACCGTCATGCGCGGGTTGAGCGACGCGAAAGGGTCCTGGAAGATGATCTGCATCGCTCGCGCGCACTTGCGCAGTTCGCCGCGGGCGAGCGCGGTGACTTCCTGGCCGTCGAACCAGACTTCGCCGGAGGTCGGCTCGATCAGCCGCAGGATGCAGCGACCGGTGGTCGACTTGCCGCAGCCCGATTCACCGACCANNTCACGCAAGCGCGGCGTCGCGACGCTGCATTCGGCGCGCACATGCCGGCAGCGCGACGCGAAGCGGCAACCGGGCCCCGGCTCGATGAGCTTGGGCACCGTGCCCGGGATCGCCTCCAGGCGCACCCGGTGCGTCGCCGCGGTGTCGATGCGCGGGATCGAGCGGATCAGCCCCTG
>DKBI01000189.1 GCA_002451175.1 Betaproteobacteria bacterium UBA6904 | reverse complement strand
GCGCGCCAGGCGGAAATCTTCGACCGCGCGATCAACACGGCCGATCGCACGACGCGGCAGCACAACTATCGGGTGCGGTACCTGGCGCCGTACCGCGAGGTATTCAGCGCGCAGGCGCGCGCCTTCGAACTGGAGGAGGCGTGGGTCCTCGGCCTGGTTCGCCAGGAGAGCCGGTTCATCACGAACGCCAAGTCCTCCGCGGGCGCGCGCGGCCTGATGCAGCTCATGCCCGCGACAGCCAACTGGATGGCGCGCCGCATCGGGCTGCGCGTCTCCCCGAGCAGCGTCGCCGAAGTCGACACCAACGTGACGCTCGGCACGGGGTATCTCAAGCACGTGCTCGACAGTCTCGGCCACCCGCTGCTCGCGAGCGCCGGATACAACGCGGGGCCGGGGCGCGCGCGCCGCTGGCGCGACGCGAAGCCGCTCGAGGGCGCGATCTACGCCGAGACGATTCCGTTCAACGAGACGCGCGACTACGTGAAGAAGGTGATGATGAACACGATGTACTACGCGGCGCTGCTCGGCGGCACGCCGGGCCTGCTCAAGCAGCGGCTGGGGCTGATCGACGCGCGGTCCTCGGGCGAACGGTCGGCGGAGGATTAGGCGCATGAGACATCGACGGCTTCTGGTGATCGGCGGCAGCGGTTTCGTGGGCCGCCATCTGGCGGCGGCGCTCGTCGCCGCGGGGTGCGAGGTCACGGTGCCGGTGCGCCGGCGCGAGCGCGCCAAGCACCTGCTGATGCTGCCGACGCTCGAGCTCGTCGAGGGCGATGTCGCCGACGCGCCGAGCCTCGCGCGCTGGGCGGCGGGGCAGGACGCGATCATCAACCTCGTGGGCGTGCTGCACAGCCGGCGCGGGCGCCCCGACGAGCGCGGACCGAACGATTACGGCCCCGACTTCGCGCGCGCGCACGTGGAGATCGCGCAAGCCGCGGTGACGGCCTGCCGGGCGGCGGGCGTGGGGCGCCTGCTTCACATGAGCGCGCTCGGGGCTGCGCAGGACGCGCCGTCCGAATATCTGCGCTCCAAGGGCGTCGGCGAGCAGGCGGTGCTCGCCGCGGAGGATCTCCGGGTGACGGTTTTCCGGCCCTCGGTGATCTTCGGTCCGGACGATGCGTTTCTGAATCTGTTCGCGCGCATGGCGGCGCTGCTGCCCGCCCTGGCGGTGCCGTGTCCGCAGGCGCGCTTCCAGCCGGTCTACATCGGCGACGTGGTGCAGGCGTTCCTCGCGGCGCTCGACGAGCCGGCGGCGTTCGGCCAGCGCTACGATCTGGGCGGACCCAAGGTCTACACGACAGCGGAGCTCGTGCGCTATGTCTGCGCGGCCACCGGCCATCGACGACTGGTCGTCGGCCTGCCGGACTGGGCGTCCTATCTGCAGGCGTGGATGATGGAGTGGCTGCCGGTGCCGCCGATGACGCGCGACAACTACCGTTCGATGCAGGTGCCGAGCGTTTGCCCGGGGACCGCGCTGCCCTTCGGCATGACGCCGACGCCGCTGGAAGTCGCGGCGCCCGGCTGGTTCGCGCCCGCGAAGCCGCGCGCGCGCTACGCGCAGATGCGCGCGCGAGCGCACCGCTAAGCGCTGGGGCGCAGCGGCCGACACTCCGGTGGCCCCCTCCAAGGAACCGCCGCCCGCCGCGGGTGCCCCGCCGACACCGGGTGTGCGCCGGTGAAGGCGTACGTCGTCGGCGGCGCCGTGCGCGACGAGTTGCTCGGCTTGCCGGTGAGCGACCGCGACTGGGTGGTGGTCGGCTCGACGCCGGAGGAAATGATCGCCGCCGGATTCAAGCCGGTCGGCAGGGACTTCCCCGTGTTTCTGCATCCCCGCAGCAAGGAGGAGTACGCGCTGGCGCGTACCGAGCGCAAGAGCGGGCGCGGGTACAAGGGATTCACGGTGTACGCCGCGCCGGATGTCACGCTGGAGCAGGATCTCGCGCGGCGCGATTTGACGATCAACGCCATGGCGCGCGATCCCGGGGGCGCGCTGATCGACCCGTTCGGCGGCGCGCGCGATCTGCGCGAGGGCGTGCTGCGGCACGTCGGCGAGGCGTTTGCGGAAGACCCGGTGCGGATTCTGCGCGTGGCGCGTTTCGCGGCGCGCTTCGCATTTCGCGTCGCCGAAGAAACGCTGGTGCTGATGCGCCGCATGGTGGGCGCGGGCGAGGTGCAGGATCTCGTTCCGGAGCGCGTCTGGCAGGAGCTGGCGCGCGGTCTCGGCGAGCCGCATCCGGAGCGCATGCTCGACGCGCTCGAGCAATGCGGTGCGCTGGGCCGCCTGCTGCCCGGTACGCTGGCGGCGCGCGACGCGCTGTGCCGGGCCGCCGAGGCGAGCGCTCCGCTCACGGTTCGCTTCGCGCTCTTCGGCTGGCATCTCGAGGAGCGCGCTGCAGGGGCGCTGTGCGAGCGGCTGCGCGTGCCGAATGCCGAGCGCGAGCTCGCCCTGCTGGCGGCGCGGTGCAGGGGGGCGCTGTGCGCGGCGGCGGACGCAGGACCCGCGCAGCTGCTTGCGCTCCTCCGCGCGGCCGATGCCTTCCGCAGGCCCGATCGGTTTCGCGAGTTGCTCTGGGTGGCGCGGCTTGCGGCGCCGGGCGAGGTGGTCGAGCGGGGCTCGGCACGCGCGCAAGCCGCCCTGCAGGCCGCTGGCACGGTGGATGCGGGTGCTCTGGCGCGCGAGGCGGCGAACGCCGCCGACATCGCGGCGCGCATCGAGCGCGCCCGCATCGAGGTGATCACGGCGATTCTCGGCGCCTGAAACTGTTGCGCGCCGTCAATGGCGCGCACGCAAGGAGGCGCACAATCCGACCCTATGACCCTTCCCCGAAACCTCCTGCGCAACGGCTTTATCGGTCTTCTGGTCATCGCGGGTGCCGCGGCGGCCTGGTGGTGGACGCGGCCCAAGCCGATCGCGGTGACCGTCGCGGTCGTCGAGACGGGGCGCGTGGAAAACACGGTGGCCAACACGCGCGCCGGATCGGTGTCTGCCTGCCGCCGCGCCAAGCTCGCCGCGCCGCTCGGCGGCCGGATCGAGAAGCTCACGGTGCGCGAGGGCGCCCGGGTCAAGGCCGGCCAGGTGCTGGTGGAACTGTGGAACGACGACCTCGTGGCGCGCGAGCGCGTGGCGAAGGAACAGGTGCTCACTGCGCGTGCGCGCGTCGACGAGGCCTGCCTTACGGCCGCCGCGGCGGAGCGCGAGGCCGAGCGCACGCGCCAGCTGCGCGCCAAGGGGTTCGTCTCGGAGGAGCGCGTGGATCGCGCCGTGAGCGAGTCGCAGGCGCGCAAGGCCACCTGCGAGTCGACCCGCACGCAGGTCGCCGAGGCGCAGGCGCGCGTGACCGCGTCGCGCGCCGACACGGCCCGCACGGTCGTGCGCGCCCCGTTCGACGGCATCGTGGCCGAGGTGAACGGCGAGGTGGGCGAGTACCTGACGCCCTCGCCGCCCGGCATCCCGACGCTCCCGGCGATCGACCTGATCGACGATTCGTGCCTGTACGTCTCGGCGCCGATCGACGAGGTGGACGCGGCGCGCCTCACGGTGGGCATGCCGGGGCGCATCACGCTGGATGCGTATCGCGGGCGCAGCTTCCCGGCGAAGCTGAGGCGCATTGCGCCGTACGTGCTCGCCTTGGAGAAGCAGGCGCGCACCGTGGAGGTCGAGGCCGAGTTCGACGATCCCGGCGCGGCCCGCCATCTGCTCGTGGGCTATAGCGCCGACATCGAACTCGTCGTGGCGACCCGCGACCAGGTGCTGCGCATTCCGACGAGCGCGCTGCTTCCCGGCAGCCGGGTCCTCCTGCTCGGCGCGGACGGCAGGCTCCAGGAGCGCACGATCGAGACGGGGCTGTCGAACTGGGAGTTCACCGAGGTGAAGTCGGGCCTCGAGCGCGGCGCGCGCGTCGTCGTCTCGCTCGAGCGCGCGGGCGTCAAGGCCGGGGCGGAAGCCATCGAGGAGCGCGGGGCCGCGGCAGCGGCCGCCCAATGATCCGCCTCACCGGCATCGAGCGCGTCTTCCGCGTCGGCGGTGAGGAAGTGCATGCGCTGCGCGGCGTGAACCTGGAGATCGGGCGGGGCGAGTACCTCTCGCTCATGGGGCCTTCGGGCTCGGGAAAATCGACGCTGCTCAACGTCATCGGCCTGCTCGATCGGCCGAGCGCGGGGCGCTACGAGCTCGATGGCCGCGACGTCACGGGCCTCGACGACGACGCGCTCTCGCGCGTGCGTCGCGAGAAGATGGGCTTCGTGTTCCAGTT
>DKBI01000254.1 GCA_002451175.1 Betaproteobacteria bacterium UBA6904 | reverse complement strand
AGCTTCTGCGACTGGGCGCGGACGATGCCGAACGGGGCGAGCGCGGACGCCACGCCGGTCGCGGCGACGGCACGGTTGAAGGTTCTGCGATCCATGGTCGGTCCTCCTGTTCTTTGGACAGGGGCATTCTACGCGAGCCCCCCGGGCGGGACCCCGCCCGGCGTTATTATCCGAAGTCAATCATGGGGACTGCCCGCATCCGCAGCGTGCCGCTCGGCCGAGATGACGTCGTGGCGACGCGCCGCGCCGACGGCGCGATCCAGCTGCGCTCGCCGCACGCGCTGGCGGCGTATCCGGAGCGCATCACGCAGCGCCTCGAGCATTGGGCGCGGGAGGCGCCGCAGCGGCCTTTCGTCGCCGAGCGCGACGCGCACGGCGGGTGGCGCTCGTTGAGCTACGCCNNGCGATGCACGTGGGCATTGCGTGCGCGCCGATCTCCCCGGCGTACTCGCTGCTGTCCACGGATTACGCCAAGCTGCGGGCCATCTTCGGCCTGGTCACGCCCGGGCTGGTGTTCGCGGCAGACGCCGAGCGCTTCGCGCGCGCCATTGCGGCAGTGGTACCACCGGACGTGGACGTGGTGAGCGCGCGCGGTGCACTGGCGGGCAGGGCCGCGACGTCCTTCGATGCGCTGCAGGAGACCCGGCCGACGGCGGCCGTCGAGCGCGCGCATGCGGCGGTGGGGCCCGACACCATTGCGAAATTTCTCTTCACGTCGGGGTCCACCGGGCAGCCGAAGGCGGTCATCAATACCCAGCGCATGCTCTGCAGCAACCAGCAGATGCTCGCCCAGGCGCTGCCGAGCCTCGCCGCGGCGCCGCCCGTGCTCGTCGACTGGCTGCCCTGGCACCACACGGCCGGCGGCAATCACAATGTCGGCATCACGCTCTACCACGGCGGCACGCTCTACATCGACGACGGGCGGCCGCTGCCGGGGCTCATCGAGAAGACGGTGCGCAATCTGCGCGAGGTCGGTCCGACGATTTATTTCAACGTGCCGCGCGGCTACGAGGCGTTGCTGCCTTACCTGCGCGGCGACGAGGCGCTGCGGCGGTCGTTCTTCAGCCGCCTGGGGTTGATGCAGTACGCCGCTGCGGTGCTGCCGCAGCCTGTCTGGCAGGCCTATGACGCGCTGGCGCTCGACACCTGCGGCGAGCGCGTGCTCTGGATCACCGGCTACGGAGCGACCGAGACCGCGCCGTTCGCCATGAGCACCAATCGGGGCGCGCGCCGCGCCGGCACGGTCGGGTTGCCGGTCGACGGTCTCGAGATGAAGCTCGCGCCGGTGAACGGCAAGCTCGAGGCGCGCTTTCGCGGCGATTGCGTCACGCCCGGGTACTGGCGCCAGCCGGAGCTGACGCGAGCGGCTTTCGACGACGAGGGCTACTACCGGACCGGGGACGGCATGCGCTTCTGCGATCCGCAGGACCCGGCGCAGGGTCTTGAATTCGACGGCCGGCTGACCGAGGACTTCAAGCTCACGACCGGCACCTGGGTCAGCGTGGGTCCGCTGCGCGCGCGCTTCAACGCGGCCGGTGCGCCGTACGTGCAGGACTCGGTGATCACCGGTCATGACCGCGACGCCGTCGGCGTGCTCGTCTTTCCGAACGCCGCGGCGTGCAAGGACCTCGCGCCCGAGGCGCTGCGCGCGCACGTCCGGGACGTGCTCGCCCGGCTCGCCTCGGAGAGCACCGGCAGNNTCCATCAACCAGCGTGCGGTGCTCGCGCGGCGCGCGGCGCTGGTCGAGGCCCTCTATGCGGAACCTTCCGATCCACGCATCCTGCAGGTCTCCCCATGAACGTTGACGAACTGCTGGCCATCGACATCCACACGCACGCCGAAGTCTCCACGCGCCTGCTGCCCGACGAAGCGGAGGCCGAGGCGCTGGAGGCCCGGGGGCGCTACTTCCGCTACGAAGTGAAGCACCCGACGATCGCGCAGATGGCGGCGTACTACCGCGAACGGAAAATGGCATTCGTCGTCTTCACGGTGGACCAGGAGCGCGGCATGGGCATCCGGCGCATCTCCAACGAGGAGGTGGCGGAGTCGGCGCACGAGCACGCCGACGTTTGCATCCCGTTTGCGAGCATCGATCCCGCGCGCGGCCGCATGGGCGTGCGCGAGGCGCGGCGGTTGATCCGGGACTTCGGCGTGAAGGGGTTCAAGTTCCATCCGATCATCCAGGGGTTCCTGCCGAGCGACCGCGACGTGTATCCACTGTACGAGGTGATCGCCGAGGCGAAACTGCCCGCGCTGTTTCACACCGGGCAGACGGGCATCGGCGCGGGCATGCCGGGCGGCGGCGGGCTGAAGCTCAAGTACGGCAATCCGATGTATCTGGACGACGTCGCCGCGGATTTTCCCGACCTGCCGATCATCCTCGCGCACCCGGCGGTGCCCTGGCAGGAGGAGCAGTTGTCGGTGGCGCTGCACAAGCCCAATGTGTACATCGACCTCTCCGGATGGTCGCCGAAGTATTTCGAGGCCAAGCTGGTGCAGTACGCCAACACGCTGCTGAAGAACAAGGTGCTCTTCGGCAGCGACAACCCGGTGATCCTGCCCGATCGCTGGATGGCGGACTTCGAGAAGCTGCCGATCAAGCCCGAGGTGCGGCCGCTGATCCTGAAGGAGAACGCGGCGAAGCTGCTGGGGCTGCGCGGGTAAGGGGGTTCGCAAGCGAGACGATCGCGCGGCCGCGCCTCGAGGCACATCGCGTATATGATGAACGGCGAGCCTTCCAATGATTGAACGTCAGGGCTGAGTAATGATCGCGACGCACGATCCCCTTCGTGCGAGCCACGATTGCCATCGTCGCAGTTCAACTCGGTTTAGGAGTGTACAAATGTCCGGCCGCATCGCTTTTGCACTTTCTTGGCTGCTGGTCTGCGCGCCCGTGCTCGCGGGCCCGAAAGAGGAGGCCCTCGCGGCTTACCAGAAGTTCTTCGATGCCTTTACGACGGATAATCACGACCAGATCGTTCGCTTGTTCGCACCCGATGCGCTGTTTTACGGCACCCGCTCAACTGAGCTGGTGACGACCCGCGAGGGAATACGCCAGTACTTCGTCGAAGCCCTGACGGGCAAGAGAGGCGAGGTCAGGGCGACGCCCTTTGAGCAGGCCGCGCTGGTTCTCTCGGAAAGCGTGGTTGCAATTTCGGGCAAGTGGCAATCGGAACGAACGTCGGACGGAAAGATGGTTACGGCCGGCCCGTCACGAAACACCGTCGTCTTGCAGAAACGCGGCGACCAATGGCTGATCGTCCAGTTTCACAACTCGCCGACGCCGAATCGCCGGCCATGAGCATGCGCCCTGGCCCCAAGTTCGGGCGGCTCCGCCGGTGCGAGGCGCGTTTCCTTCGTGTTCCTCGATTGGATCGGTTCGCAGCNNCGTCCGTATTCGGAGGTCATCGAGGCGTGGCGGACGTCTTGCCCGCGCTTGCCCGTGTGGGAGGAGGCCAACGCACGGGGGCTTGTCGCGCGGCAGCACGAACCGGGCGCAGAAGCGATGGTCTCTGTGACTGCGTTGGGGAAGGCGCTTCTAGGCAAGCGTCATCGTGAACGATCCGACGCGGCCTGAGGAATCGCGTAGCCTGTGGCCGCTTCGTGGAGCTGCCAGGCAGCATCATCCGTGCTTGCGGCCTCGCGTGTTCGGCAGCCGCACCCATCGAGGAGACGAATCGTGGCAATCGATCGAGACGCAGCGAGCAAGTTGGCGGCAGCCTACACGGCAGCATGGAATTCCGGTTCACCAGAAGCCGTCGCCTCGTTCTACGCACCCGAGGGGCAGATCGTCATCAATCGCGGCTCACCCTGGGTCGGCAGGAAGGGCATTGCGGACATGGCCGCTGGATTCTTCGCCGACGTCCCCGATCTGAAGCTCGAGTGTGACGATGTCCGTTGCGCGGGCACTCATGTCGCGTACTTCTGGACTTTCACCGGAACGCATTCATCCACCGGGAACCTGCTGCGCGTCGTCGGGTGGGAGGAGTGGGACCTCGACGATGATCTCCAGGTCGTCGCGTCACGGGGTTGGTACGATGCCGAGGATTACGCGCGCCAGACNNGCTAGCGAAGTCGCCGAGCGGTCCTGTGTCCATTGAAAACATCCTCTTCGATGCCGATGGCGTTCTCCAATACCCCACGAGGCGCTGGCAGCCGGCGCTGCAGTCGGTGCTGACGCTCGAAGATGAGTCCCAAGCCAAAGCCCTCGTGGAAGACATCCTCGAGGCCGAAGCAGAAGTCCTCGAATCCGCGACGGGCTTCGTTGAGCGACTCGAAGCCAAGCTGGCAAAGTGGGGGCGGGCCAGCTTCCTGGCTGAGACACTGAACGTTCTTCACGCGATCGAGATTCATCAGGATGTCATGCAAACCGTTCAGGCGGTTCGCCGATTGGGTATCCCGTGCCACGTCGGCAGCAATCAACAAGCGCTGCGTGCCAGGCACATGTCGGAAGGTCTGAACTACAGGCTTCTCTTCGATCGCGAGTTCTACTCGTGTTTCGTCGGTGCCGCCAAACCCCGGGTCGCGTTCTTTGAGGCGGTCATTGCGCAACTCGGCTGCGATGCGAGCGCCATCCTGCTTCTGGACGACCGGGCCGAGAACGTCGAGGCCGCGAAGCAGGCGGGCCTGAACGCCATGCTCTACTTTGGGAGAGATGGCGCGGCTTCGCTTCGGCGCCAATTGTCCCGCCTCGGCATCTTGGTAGACCGCTAAAGGCGGGCGGCCCCTCTCGCCGGCCCGCACAGGCTGGCACTACGGTTGGCGCCGGTTAGACTATCCTAGCCAAATTGGGAGCGACCATCATGCCACCGATGATCCAATTGAAGGACGGCGAGTCCTGTCGTGTGGTCGGCGGCACGCACGCCGGCAAGTCGGGAACCGTTCACGACATCAAGACCAGCAAGACGGGTCATGTCACCGTCACGGTTCGACAGAAGAATGGGGAGCGGTTCAAGACCCTCGCCAAGAATATTGAGGTCGAGCCCAATGCCGCCGCGTAACCAGGCGCCGCCGCGCGTCGCGGCGAACGGTCGATAGGCCGCAATTGGAAGACCTGGCGCAACGCGTCACGCTCCGAGAAATTACCGCCGAGACGGTGATCGCGGTGGTCAGACTCTCCGTTGCCGAGAACCAGAAGGGGTTCGTCGCCCCCAATGCGGTTTCGCTCGCACAGGCGCACTTCGCGCCGGAGGCATGGTATCGAGCCATTTACTTCGAGGAAGAACCCGCGGGCTTCGTGATGCTGGCGGACGAGTCCCTCAAGCGTCCGCCGCCCGAGAGGCCCTCTGTCGGGGTCTGGCGCCTCATGGTCGATTCCCGGTTTCAGGGGCGAGGCATAGGGCGCGCCGCCATGCGGCAAGTCATTGAGCACGTCCGAGGGAAGCGGCTGTTCACAACGCTCCAGGTCTCGTATGTTCCCGGAGTCGGTTGTCCGGAGGCGTTCTATCTGTCCCTCGGGTTCCGCCACACGGGCCAAATGGATGGCGAAGAGGTCGTCCTGGAATTGCCGATCACCGGAAACGCATTGACGGCATGAGGCGTTTGACGATGGAGGCCAGTAGCTCAGCGTCGGGTCTGCTCCAAGTAGGTCGGCGCGGACAATTCAACAGAGCGCGCAGCAGCGAGGGAGGCACGGAATGATCACCTGTCGGTCCGCGGGGGTTGCAGTGCTGATGATGGCGGGAATTTGCGCGACTGCTATGGGGCAAGGGCGGCCGGACCCGGCCGCGCTCATGGCGGCTCAGCGCGAGGCGATGGCCCAGCTCGCATTCATGGACGGCGTATGGAGAGGCGCCGCATGGAGCATTCTGCCGTCCGGCCAGAAGCACACATTTACGCAGACGGAACGCATCGGACCGATGCTCGACGGATCGGTCAAGGTCATCGAGGGCCGGGGCTACGATTCGGATGGCAAGCTCGCCTTCAACTCGTTCGGCACGATCTCCTTCAATCCGACGACCCGCGCCTACACGTTGCACTCTCACGCGCAAGGCCGGGTCGGGGACTTCGTGCTGACGCCGGCGCCCGATGGTTTCGCGTGGGAGATTCCCGCGGGTCCGATGACGATCCGTTACACGGCGGTCATCAAGGAAGGGGCCTGGCAGGAAGTCGGCGACCGGATCCTGCCGGGCAAGGACCCAGTCCGCTTCTTCGAGATGAACCTCAAGCGCGTGGGCGACACGAATTGGCCAGCGGCGGGCGCCATCGGCCGGGAGTGAGGGTGCACGCGGGCGGCCATGGGTGGTGGGGGTATCCACTGCCCGCGTCGGACACGAAAATGACGCATGCGATCAGACGCGCCGGGACGGCAATGCGCATTGCCCTCGCGCTGGGCGCTCTGATCGCGCTGCATGCGCCGACCGCCAGGGCGGAGCAGATCGTCAGCGCGAGGTACGCCGAGCCGGTCGAGCGGTACGGGCACTACGCGCTCGGAAAGCCGCATGAGTACGCGCGCGTGGTGGCGAAAACCGACGCCGGAAGCGAAGTCGTGCTGGAGCTACCCGCGGACGAAGTGTTCGAAGATCTCGCGCCGCGACTCGTCCGCCTGAGCGCGGGCGCACAGGCGGAGCTGCTGGTCGTGGTGAGCGCGCGCGGCAGCGGCTCGCGCCTGGCGCTGGTCGGCCTCGCGAGTGGCCGGCTGGAGATCGTCGCGCGGTCCGCTGCGATCGGCACGCCGAACCGCTGGCTCAACCCGGTAGGCGTCGCCGACCTGGACGGTGACGGAACGGCAGAGATCGCCGCCGTGACGACACCGCACATCGGCGGCGTGCTGAGGGTTTACCGGCGAAGCGATGCGCGACTGGTCGAAATCAGCTCGCTCGACGGTTTCTCGAACCACGTGTACGGCTCCGCAGAACTCGGGCTGTCCAAGCCCGCGCTCATTGCCGGGCGCATGCAGTTGCTGGTGCCCGATGCGCAGCGCGCGAGCGTGCGCGTCATCGCGCTGAGCGGGGTGAGTCTGGTCGAGACCGGCCGGTGTCCGTTGCCGGCGCCGATCACAGGCCCGCCCGCACTGCGCGTCTGCGAGGCCCGACTGAGCAGCGCTTCCTCGGCGCGTCGTCGTTGGATGGCCACGTCCCGGCGGGCACGCGTCGCGGTGTCCCGCAGCCCTGATGGAAGAGGGACAGGCCATGGACATTACGCCAAGGGTGATCAGCCGACGCGCATGACGCGGCGCGCACGGGAACAGGAATGTCAGGCCGCATGACTGGGCGCGTCGCCATTCGCCCCATCGACATCGCGGATCAGCGCCTGTTCGTCGCCGGCGCCAGGGCGAGCAGGCGATTTCACCGACCCTGGGTCACGGCTCCGCAAGATGCCCGCGCGTTCAGGCGCTACATGGCCCGCTTCGACGGGAGATCCCACTACGGTTTCGTTGTCTATCTGCGGTCCACTGGGCAACTCGTGGGGGCCGTCAACCTCACCCACGTCGTGCGTGGCCTGCTCTGCAGCGGATACCTCGGGTACTTTGCGTTTGCCGGTTTCGCGCACCAAGGCCTCATGAGCCAGGGGTTGAGGGCGGTGATTCGGCACGCGTTCACGCGACTCGGTTTGCACCGCCTGGAGGCGAACATCCAGCCAGGTAACGCGGCGTCGGTCGCCTTGGTGCGGTCCTGCGGATTCCGCAGGGAGGGCTACTCGCCGGCCTACCTCAAGATCGGCGGGCGCTGGCGCGATCATGAGCGCTGGGCCATCGTTCGTGGCCGTGAGCGCGCAGCCTGACCTGCGCTCGACGAGACGGAATGGATATTGACTTGATACCTGCCTGGGGAGGCTGATGATGACGGCGCGGTTCCTGCTCCGCACTGCATTGCTAGGGGTCCTGTGCTTCGCTGGCATGCCGCTCCAGGCTGCCCAGAGTCCTCTGGTCACGCAATTGCACGTCGAATCACCCAAGCGCATTCTGTTCATCGGCAACAGCTATTTCTATTACAACGACAGCCTGCACAATCATGTCCAACGATTGGTGAGCGCCGGCGACCCGACGATCGACCAGGCGCTGCAGTACAAGTCCGCGACCATCGGCGGGGCGCCGCTCTCGCATCACAATGTCCAGCACCTGCTCGCGCCCGGCAGTCTGGACATGAAGCAGCCGTACGACGTCGTGATTCTCCAAGGCAACAGCGGGGACGCGCTGAGCGAAGCGTCGCGCGCGGCTTTCAGGGAAAAGGCGATCGAATTCAGCGCCGCGATCGCAAAGACCGGGGCGAGGACGGCGTTGTACATGACGCATGCTTACGTCAAACCGCATCGGAGCGCGAGCCCCGACATGATTCGCAAAGTCGAGGACCTGTACGTCTCCGTGGGCAACGAGATCGGCGCGCTGGTGATCCCGGTCGGTCTCGCGTTCGAGGAAGCGTATCGCCGTCAGCCTGGCATCCGGCTGCACAAGGCATACGATGGCAGCCATCCCGACCTGCTAGGAACGTACCTCGCCGCGTGCGTGGTGTATGCCAGCCTCTACGGGAAATCACCCGTCGGCAATGCGTACGACTACTACGGCGCGATCGACAAGGACAGCGCGGCATTCCTGCAGATGGTGGCCGATGAAACAGTACGCAAGTTCTACCGGCGCTAGTGCCGGCGGTCGCCGTGGTGAGGGCCGAGCCGTTCGGCGAGCAACAACATGAGCGGGTGCGCATTGAACAGTGGCGTAGCACCGTCGCCTGGTCGCTGCATAGCAAATCGGGTATCGTCATTCCGCGGGCCGCGCTGTCGACGCCCTGCGGTCGGCTGGGCGCTGGCGTGAACACGCGGAGACCTCATGGCGTATGACGAACGGCTTGCGCAGCGGATTCGCGCTGCATTTCAAGGCAAGCCGCAGATCACGGAAAGGAAAATGTTCGGGGGCATCGCCTTCTTGAGCAAGGGGCACATGTTCGTCGGCGTAACCGGCTCGTCGCTCATGGCGCGCGTTGGCAGGGAACTCTACGCGGAGTCACTCCGTCGCCAGCACGTTCGACCGATGGACTTCACCGGAAAGCCGATGCGGGGCTATGTGTTCGTAGCGCCCGAAGGCACGAAATCCGCGGCGCAGCTTCGGTTCTGGCTGGACCTCTGCGAACGCCACGTCGCCAGCCTGCCACCCAAGGCTGCGCCGTGACAGGCGGGTCCCTGCATGGGTTGTCGCGAGCGGCTTGCGTCCGGGGCGGGGAGGGGACGATCGATGCTGCGCGGTAGCTGCCTGTGCGGTGCTGTGCGCTTTCGAGCGGCGCTGCCCACGAAATGGGTGGCGCATTGCCATTGCACGTACTGCCGGCGCGCCCATGGAGCGGCGTTCGTCACGTGGGCGGGGTTTGCGGACGAGCAGTTTGCGCTGGAACCCGACGGCGTGCCGCCGACCTGGTACGAATCGAGCCCCGGAGCGCACCGCGCCTTCTGCCCCCGCTGCGGAAGCCCGATGTTGTTCAAGTCGACGCGCTGGCCGGGTGAAATGCACGTGGCCCGCTCGTTGATCGAGGGCGCGCTGGACCGGGAGCCCAGTGCGCATGTGTTCTACGAAACGCACGTTTCCTGGCTGAGCGTCGAGGACGGGCTGCCCAAGCGCACGAGCGACGGCGCAGCGGCACCGCCCCCGGCTGCCGGCGGGCACGCGGGCACCGGCTGATTGGCATGCGCACCGGAGGGGTAAGCAGGGCGCCGCTTCTCGCCATCGTGCTCGCCGCCGCGACCGCGACGAGCGCTCACGCAACCTGCGGCGCGCCGACGCCGCGCGACGGCGAGGGCCCGTTCTACAAGGCAGGGGCACCGCTGCGCGCCTCGTTGGCCGAGCCCGGCACCTCGGGGGAGCGCGTGTCGCTGTCCGGGCGCGTGCNNTACCGCGGCAAGGTCTTGACCGATGCCAACGGCGACTACCGGTTGGAGACGGTGCTGCCCGGCCTGTATCCGGGGCGGCCGCGCCACCTCCATGTCAAGGTCAGTGCGCCGGGTGGTCCGGTGCTGACGACGCAGATCTATTTCGATGCTCGGTCGGCGCCGGCGCGCCTCGTCGCGACACCGGCGCGGCGCGAAGGCCTGCTGCAGGCGAAGTTCGACGTCGTGCTTCAGTAAAGCGCGCTGGCGAGCTTGCGCCGGTACTCGGACACCAGCTCCGCGTCCGCCGCGAGGTTGAAGATCGCCAGCATTTGCCTGCGCGCCTCGCCATCGCGCCAGTCCTTGTCGCGCTTCACGATCTCGAGCAGCTGCTCCAGGGCCTCGCGGTAGTGTTGTCCGGCCGCATGCACCCCCGCGAGCGTCAGCCGGGCCTCGTGGTCCTTCGGGTTCGCGGCGATCCGCGCGGCGAGTTCGCTCTCGCTGCCCGCCGAGCGGGCGAAGGCAATCGCCTGCCGCAGCGTGGCGACGCGCTCGTCCCAGTCGATGTTCGGGCGGATCTGGGCGAGCTGCCGCTCGGCTTCGTCGAGATGCCCCGACTCGATGGCCTGCGCGGCCAGGACGAGCTGGGGCGGCGGGAGCAGTTTGTCGAGGAACGCGCGCACCTGGCCCTCGGGCAGGGCACCCAGAAATTGCGCCGCCGGCTTGCCGTCGCGAAAGGCGACCACGTAGGGGATCGAACGCACGCCGAACGTCGCGGACAGGTCGGGGTTCTCGTCCGAATTCACCTTCACCAGCCTGAACCGCCCTGCGTACTCGGTCTCGAGCTTCTCGAGCACCGGGCCCAGCGCGCGGCACGGGCCGCACCACGGCGCCCAGAAATCCACCACCACGGGGACGGCCTTCGAGGTCTCGATGACCTCGCGTTCGAAATCTGCGGTCGTGACGTCCATTGCGAAACCTGTACGGATCATGGGGCCGGGAGTGCGATAATTCAAGCCGCATCCGATCCCTGCCGGCAGAGACCCCATGACCTACGTCGTTACCGAGAACTGCATCAAGTGCAAGTACATGGACTGCGTCGAAGTGTGTCCCGTGGACTGCTTCTACGAAGGCGAGAACATGCTCGTCATCCA
>DKBI01000248.1 GCA_002451175.1 Betaproteobacteria bacterium UBA6904 | reverse complement strand
GCCCTTGAACAGCACGTCGTAGAAGCCCCAGGTCTTGGCCGTGAGCACGGACGGATAGCCCATTTCACCGGTCTTCGCGATGAGCGCCAGGCGCACGGCGCGCGACGTCGCATCGCCGGCCGCCCAGCTCTTGCGCGAGCCCGTGTTCGGCGCGTGCCGGTAGGTGCGCAGGCTCTGGCCGTCGAGCCAGGCGTGCGACACGGCATTGATCACTTCGTCGCGCGTGCAGCCGATCAGGTCGGCGACCACGGCGGTCGAGGCGACCTTGACCAGCACGACGTGGTCGAGCCCGACGCGGTTGAAGCTGTTCTCNNTCGAGCGCCTCGAAGCCGCAGCCGAGCGTGTCCATCAGGCAATGGCGCGCCGTCTCGTACGCCTCCTTCGACTTGATCGCCGTGCGCGTGGCGTAGTCGGCGATCGCAACCAGCACGTCGTCCGGCTTGGGCCGGACGTTCGAGATGTGGGAAGACATCAGTCCTTTTCCGTCAGGGGTTTGAACGTGTACTCGGCGCCGCCGGCGCGGGGCGCCCGGCGCGCGGGCGGCGGCGGGGTGCGCTCCTGGGGCTTCTTGTCCCACCAGTCGCCGCGCCCCTTCTTCTGCGATTCGAGCTCCTCCGGATGGCGCTCAAGGAACTGGCGCATGAATTTGGTCAGATCGGATTCGTACAGGGCCATGCCGGTCTTCCTCCTCAGTCCCGCTTGCCGATGGGCACCCAGGCGCGGTTCTCCGGCCCGGTGTAGTTCGCGCTCGGCCGGATGATCTTGCCGTCGATGCGCTGCTCGATGACGTGCGCCGTCCAGCCGCTGGTGCGCGAGACGACGAACAGCGGCGTGAACATCGCCGTCGGCACGCCCATCATGTGATAGCTCGTCGCGCTGAACCAGTCGAGGTTGGGGAACATCTTCTTCTCGCGCCACATCACCGTCTCGATGCGCTCCGAGATGTCGAACAGCTTCATGTTTCCGGCGTCCTTCGACAGGCGCCGCGCCACCTCCTTGATGATCTGGTTGCGCGGATCGGCGATCGTGTACACCGGGTGTCCGAAGCCGATGATGATCTGCTTGTCGGCGATGCGGCGCACGACGTCGGCTTCCGCATCGTCCGGCGTGTCGTAGCGGCCAATGACGTCGAAGGCGAATTCGTTCGCGCCGCCGTGCTTGGGCCCCTTCAGCGCGCCGATGGCGCCCGTGACCGCGCTGTACATGTCCGAGCCCGTGCCGGCGATGACGCGCCCGGTGAACGTGCTGGCGTTGTACTCGTGCTCCGCGTAGAGGATCAGCGAGGTGTGCATCGAGCGCACCCAGAGATCGCTCGGCCGGCGACCGTGCAGCAGGTGCAGGAAGTGCCCGCCGATCGAGTCGTCGTCGGTCTCCACCTCGATGCGCCTGCCGGAATGGGAGAAGTGGTGCCAGTACAGCAGCATCGACCCGAAGCACGCCATCAGCCGGTCGGCGATGTCGCGCGCCTCCGCCAGCTTGTGGTCGGGGTTTTCCGGCAGCACCGCGCCGAGCGCGGAGCAGGCCGTGCGCATCACGTCCATCGGGTGCGTGTTGGCGGGGATGCACTCGAGAATGTTCTGCACGGCGGCGGGGATCCCGCGCAGCGCGCGCAGCTTGGTCTTGTACGCGACGAGCTCGGCCGCGGTGGGCAGCTTGCCGTGCACCAGCAGGTAGGCGATCTCCTCGAATTCCGAGGTGTCGGCGAAGTCGAGGATGTCGTAGCCGCGGTAATGCAGGTCGTTGCCGCTGCGGCCCACCGTGCACAGGGCCGTGTTGCCGGCGACCGTGCCGCTGAGCGCGACGGACTTCTTGGGTTTCGGTGCAGCAGGGGCTTCGCTCATGCGGATTTCTCCCGGGCAAAGAGTTGGTCGAGTTTCTGCTCGTAGCGGTGGTAGCCGAGATAGTCGTACAGCTCGTCGCGCGTCTGCATCGTCGCGACGACGTCCTTCTGCGTGCCCTGGCGGCGCAGGGCGTCGTACACGTTGAGCGCCGCCTGGTTCATGGCGCGGAACGCCGACAGCGGGTACAGCGCGATCGCCACGCCCGCGCCGCGCAGCTCGTCGAGCGTGAACAGCGGCGTCTTGCCGAACTCCGTGATGTTGGCGAGCACCGGGACGCCCACCGCCTCGGCGAAGCGCCGGTACATGTCGAGGTCGGTGATGGCCTCCGGAAAGATCATGTCGGCGCCGGCGGCGACATAGGCGCGCGCGCGCTCGATGGCCCGCTCGAGGCCTTCGCTGGCGAGCGCGTCGGTGCGCGCCATGACGACGAATTGCGGGTCGCTGCGCGCATCCACGGCCGCCTTGATGCGGTCGCACATCTCGGCGCCGGACACCAGTTCCTTGCCCGGCCGGTGTCCGCAGCGCTTGGCGCCCACCTGATCCTCGATGTGCATCGCGGCGGCGCCCGCCTTGATCAGCGAATGCGTCGTGCGCGCCACGTTGAAGGCGCTCGCGCCGAAACCGGTGTCCACGTCGACCAGCAGGGGCAGGTCGCAGGCGTCGGTGATGCGCCGCACGTCGGTCAGCACGTCGTCGAGCCCCGAGATGCCGAGGTCGGGAACGCCGAGCGATCCGGCGGCGACGCCGCCGCCCGACAGGTAGAGCGCGCGGTAGCCGACGCGGCGCGCGAGCAGCGCGTGGTAGGCGCAGATGGCGCCGATCACCTGCAGCGGCCTTTCCGCCTCCAGCGCGGCACGGAATTTCTGGCCTGGGGTCATGCGGTCACCTCACCCGTCGTGAAACCGTGATTTTCTTACGATCTCGGCTTTTCGGCATGCCGTTTGCCGAAAAGCCGAGACACTCAGTCGTCCGGCGTTCTCACCACCGCCTGCGCAGTGCCCGGGCCCGAGTGTCTCGGCTTCTCGGGCAGACGACGCCCGAGAAGCCGAGATCATGGGAAACCCGCAACCCACCGGCGCGACTAGCCCAGCAGGTGCTTGATCCCCTCGCGCTCCTCGTGCAGTTCCTTGAGGGTGGCGTCCATGCGCTTGCGGCCGAACTCGCTGACCTCGAGGCCCTTGACGATCTGGTACTCGCCGTTGCGGCAGGTGACCGGGTAGCCGTACAGCACGCCCTCGGCGATGCCGTAGCTGCCGTCGGCCGGGATGCCCATGGTGACCCAGTCGCCCTCGGCGGTGCCGAGCGCCCAGTTGCGGATGTGATCGATCGCGGCGTTCGCCGCGCTCGCCGCGGAGGACAGGCCGCGCGCCTCGATGATGGCGGCGCCGCGCTTCTGCACCGTGGGAATGAAGGTGCCTTCGAGCCAGGCCTGATCGTTGATCATCGGCCAGACCTTGCGGCCTTCGCACTCGGCCTGAAACAGGTCGGGGTACTGGGTCGCCGAATGGTTGCCCCAGACGATCATCTTCTTCACCGCGGCGATCGGCTGGCCGATCTTCTGCGCGACCTGCGAGATGGCGCGGTTGTGGTCGAGCCGCATCATCGCCGTGAACTGCGTCGGCTTCAGGCTGGGCGCGTTCTTCATGGCGATGAGGGCGTTGGTGTTGGCCGGGTTGCCGACCACGAGCACGCGCACGTTGCGCTTCGCCACGCGGTCCAGCGCCTGGCCCTGGGGGGCGAAGATCTTGCCGTTGGCTTCGAGAAGGTCCTTGCGCTCCATGCCTGGACCCCGGGGCCGCGCGCCGACGAGCAGCGCGACTTCGGCGTCCTTGAAGGCCACCATGGGGTCGGACGTTGCCGCCATCCCCTGCACCAGGGGGAACGCGCAATCGTCCAGCTCCATCATCACCCCCTTGAGGGCCTTCTGGGCCTTCTCGTCGGCAATCTCGAGGAGCTGCAGGATGACGGGTTGGTCCTTGCCGAGCATTTCACCGCTGGCAATCCGGAACAGCAGGGCGTAGCCGATTTGCCCGGCGGCGCCGGTAACCGCGACACGTATGGGGGATTTGGGCATTTGAAACTCCGGGGGATAAACGGGCGGGAGCGAGTTTACCGCAGTGCGGCAGAGATATAATTAACCCATGTCCACAACAGCGGCGAATAAGAACCGCCCGAAGTATCTCAGCCTCCAGGCTCTGCTCTTCGAGATACGGCTGCCGCTTCCGGGATGGATCTCGATTTTGCACCGCATCAGCGGTGTCTTCCTGTTCCTCGGCACGGTGTGGGTGCTCTACCTGCTGGACCGCAGCCTGGCGTCTGCCGCCGATTTCGAATCGGTCCGCCGCTACGTTGCCTTCCCCATCGTAAAGCTCGGCCTGCTGGCGTTGGTCTGGGCCCTGTGCCATCACCTGTGCGCGGGGATCCGGTTCCTGCTGCTCGACCTGGACCGGGGCGTGGACAAGCCGACGGCNNATTCTTCGGCCACGGCGGCGTGCGGGTCGCGACCTTCCTCTGCGCGGCGAGCCTCGCCTGGCACGCCTGGGTCGGCATGCGGGACATTCTCATGGATTACGTCAAGCCGACGGCGATCCGGCTGGCGCTGGAGATTGTCGTCCTGCTGACCGTGGCCGCGTATCTCGGCTGGACCCTGCAGATTCTCTGGCGATGAGCGCGGCGCTCCCGGTGCGGCGGTTCGATGCGCTCGTCGTGGGCGCGGGCGGCTCGGGCCTGCGGGCGGCGCTGGAGCTGTCGCGCGCCGAGCTCAAGGTCGCGGTGCTCTCGAAGGTGTTTCCGACGCGTTCGCACACCGTCGCGGCGCAGGGCGGCATCGCCGCGCCGCTGGCCAATTCGACCGAGGATCACTGGCATTGGCACATGTACGACACGGTCAAGGGCTCGGATTACCTGGGCGACCAGGACGCGATCGAGTACATGTGCCGCCGGGCGAGCGAAGTGGTGGTCGAACTCGAGCACATGGGCATGCCGTTCGACCGGCTCGAGAACGGCCGGATCTATCAGCGGCCGTTCGGCGGGCACACGCAGAACTACGGCAGCGCGAAGATGGCGATGCGCGCCTGCGCCGCCGCGGACCGCACGGGCCACGCCATGCTGCACACGNNTTCATGGAGCGCTACGCGCCGAACGCCAAGGATCTCGCGAGCCGCGACGTCGTCTCGCGCGCCATGACGACCGAGATCAAGGAAGGGCGCGGCTGCGGGCCGGACGCGGATCACGTCCTGCTCAAGCTCGATCACCTCGGTCCCGAGGTCATCAACCAGCGGCTGCCGGGCATCCGCGAGATCGCGATCAAGTTTGCCAACGCCGACCCGGTGCGCGACCCGATTCCGGTGGTGCCCACGGTGCATTACCAGATGGGCGGCATCCCGGCGAACTACCTCGGTCAGGTGGTCATTCCGCAGGGCGGCAATGCGGAGGGGGTGCTCCCGGGACTCTATGCCGCCGGCGAGTGTGCCTGCGTTTCGGTGCATGGCGCGAACCGCCTCGGGACGAATTCGCTGCTCGACCTCGTGGTCTTCGGCAAGGCGTCCGGCGAGCAGATGGTGAAGGACCTGCGCGCCCTGCCGGCAGCGCATCGCGCCCTGCCGGAGGACGCCGCCGAGCGCACGCGCGCGCGCCTGGCGCGGCTGGAGGGCGCGACCTCGGGCGAGCGGGTGGCGGACGTCGCCAACGAGCTGCGCCGCACGATGCAGGCGCACTGCGGCGTGTTCCGCTTTCCGGAACTGCTCGTCGAGGGCGTCGCGAAGATGCAGGTCATCGCGGAGCGCGCGGGACGCACGTTTCTGCAGGACAAGTCGCGCGTGTTCAACACGGCGCGCATCGAGGCGCTCGAGCTCGACAATCTCGTCGAAACGGCGATGTCGACCATCGTCTCGGCGGAAGCACGCAAGGAATCCCGCGGCGCGCAGGCGCGCAGCGACTACCCCGAGCGCGACGACGCGCAGTGGATGAAGCACACGCTGTGGTTCAAGGAGGACAACCGGCTGGCGTACAAGCCGGTGCACCTGAAGCCCATGACCGTGGAGCCCTTCGAGCCGAAGGTCCGCACCTACTAGGCGCCCGGCAACCCGCCGCTCCGACCCGAACCCCGCCCCGGAAAAGATGAAATTCACCATCTATCGCTACGACCCCGAGAAGGACGCACGCCCGTACCTGCGGGACTACGAGGTCGCGCTCGAGCCCGGCGACCGCATGCTGCTCGATGCGCTCGTGCGCCTGAAGGCGCAGGACGAGTCGCTCGCGTTCCGCCGCTCCTGCCGCGAAGGCGTCTGCGGCTCGGATGCGATGAACATCAACGGCCGTAACGGGCTGGCCTGCATCACCAAGATCGCCGATCTGCCCGCGCACGTCACGCTGCGCCCGCTGCCCGGCCTGCCCGTCATCCGCGACCTGATCGTCGACATGACGCAGTTCTTCAAGCAGTACGAGTCGGTCAAGCCTTACCTGATCAACGCGGAGCCGCCGCCGGAGCACGAGCGGCTGCAGACGCCGGCGGAGCGCGATGCGCTCAACGGCCTGTACGAGTGCATCCTCTGCGCGTGCTGCTCGACGTCGTGCCCGTCGTTCTGGTGGAACCCGGACAAGTT
>DKBI01000350.1 GCA_002451175.1 Betaproteobacteria bacterium UBA6904 | reverse complement strand
CGGTTCAGCGTGAAGCCCCAGGCCCAGGACGCGAAGAGGGTCGTCGCCAGGGTCAGCAGCACCGCGATGCCGACGATCAGCGCCTCGCGCCGGCCGAGCGTCGCCAGCACGAGCAGCACCACCGACAGCGTGGCGAAGATGAGCTTCTTGATGAGCTGCTGCGCCTTGTCGTTCGCCGTCGCGCCGTAGTTGCGCGTCTCGGTGACGTGGACGTCTGCGGGCACGATGGCCCCGTGCAGTTCCCGCACCCGCTGCATGACGCGGTCGGCGACCTCGACGGCGTTCTCGCCGGGCTTCTTCGTCACCTGCACCGTCACCGCGGGGAATTCCCCTCCGGCGGCCGGCGCGCCTTGCGCGGCGCCCGCAGCGGCACCCTTGCCGAACCAGACGTAGCGCGCCGGCTGCTGGGGGCCGTCCACCACCTCGGCGACGTCGGCGACGAACACCGGCCGGCCCTCGAACGCCCCGATCATGAGTTCGCGCACGTCGGCGGCCGACTGCAGGTAGTCGCCCGTCTCGACCACCAGCTCGCGGTTGTCGCGCAGGATCTTGCCGGTGGGCGCCACGGCATTGGCGATCCGCAGCGCGTTGCGCACGTCGAGCGCGGTGACGCCGTGCGCCGAGAGCCGGTCCGCATCGAGCAGCACGCGCACGGCGCGGCCGGGCCCGCCGAGCGTCTGCACTTCCCGGGTGCCCGGAACGCGCTTCAATTCGATCTCGGCCGCGTGCGCGACGCGCTCCAGCTCGAAGGCGCCGCGCTGCGGGTCCTCGCTCCACAGCGTGAGCGTCACCACCGGCACGTCGTCGATGCCCTTGGGNNCTGCGGCTCCTCCTCGCGCGGCGTGACGACGACCGCGAACACCCCGAGCAGGAACGCCACCAGCGCGACCAGCGGCGTGAGCTGCGAGTCCTGGAAGTAGCGCGCGATGCGGCCGGAGGCGCCCATGCGTCAGCCCTTCGGCGCGGCGAGGCCGGCCTTGACCGGCTCGAGCGCGACGCGCTCGCCGGCGCGCAGGCCGGACAGCACCTCGATCGCGCGCTCGTCGCCTGCGGCGCCGAGCCGGATCTGCCGCAGCTGGGGTCGCCCCGACTCGCCGATGACGTAGACCGCCGTCACCTCGCTGCGCTGGAGCACCGCGTTGCGCGGCACCAGCAGCTTCGCCGCGCGGCCGGTGATGAAGTGCGCGCGTGCGAAGATTCCCGGATACACGCCTTTCACATCCTCGGGCAGATCGATCCGCACGCGCGTGGTGTGCGTGCGCGGGTCGGCGGTCGGGATGATCGTCACGGTGCGGCTGTCGACCCATTTGCCGAGCGACGGCAGCTCGATGCGCGCGCGGCCGCTCGCCTGGATCGCGGCGACCTGCGTCTGCGGCACGTTGGCCGCGGCGCGCAGCGTCGACGGATCGAACCCGGTCATCAGCGGCTTGCCCGGCGTCGCCATCTCGCCCAGCTCGACGTGACGCGCCGCGACCACCCCGCTGTAGGGCGCGACGATGGTCGCGAAGCTGCGCTCGGTGGCGGCCGCACCCGCGCCGGCGAGCAGCGCGGTCACCCGGGCCTGCGCCGCCTTGTACGAGGACTCCGACTGGTCGAGCGCCGCCTGGCTGATGAATTTCTGCGCCAGCAGCTGGCGGTTGCGCTCGTACTGCGCGCGCGCGTTGGCGAGAGATGCCTGCGCCTCCCGCACCTGCGCCTCGCTGGCCGCCACCGCCTGCGTCGCCGCGCGCTCGTCGATGCGCACGATCACCTCGCCCTTCTTGACGACATCGCCCACGTCGAAGCGCAGATCGACGATGCGGCCGGCGATCTGGGCGGAGACCGTGGACTGGCGCACCGCCTCGAGCACGGCTTCCGAGGAATAGGTGAGATCGACTTCGCGCAACTCCACCGCGCCCGAAGCGAGCGGCGGCGCGGGGGGCGACTTCGGCTGCGGGGTTTCCGCGCCGCAACCGGCCAGCGCCGCGAGGGCGAGCATTGTGACCACGCGTTTCATAGGCGTTCCGTAATCCATTGGCGCAGGCGCCGTGCGTCCAGCGCGCCGCTGACGCGGCCCGCTTCGCGCCCGCCCTGCAGCCAGACGAGGGTGGGAATGCTGCGGATGCCGAAGCGGCCCGCAAGACCGGGCGCTTCGTCGGTGTTGACCTTGGCCAGGCGCACGCGCGTGCCGAACTCGCCGGCCGCCTGCTCGAACGCGGGTGCCATCATGCGGCACGGGCCGCACCACGGCGCCCAGAAGTCGACGAGGACAGGCAGATCGCCGCGCACCGCGACCGCATCGAAGTTCGAATCGTCGAGCGCGACCGGCTTTCCGGTCAGCAGGGGCGCGCTGCAATGGCCGCACTGCGGCGCGTCGCCGACCCGCTCGCGCGGCACGCGATTGCCTGTCAGGCACGCGGGGCAGGCGATGAGCAGCAGTCCTTCGGCTTGCGCCACGGCCATGTCAGGCCCCTGCGGTGCTGGCGCTCTTCACGCCGAGCTTGCGCAGGATGGTGTCCAGCGGGCACAGCTGGGTGAAGCCGCTCTGGAACAGGTTGGCGCCGACGAAGGCCGTCAGCCAGAGCCAATGTTTGGACAGGAACAGCGGGCTGGCCTCTGCGCCGAGCGCAATCGAGGTGAGGACGACGGCGCCGGCAAAGATGCGGATGATGCGTTCGGTGGTCATGAGAAGCTCCTGAATGAGGTGGGTTGAGCCTGTGGCCAGGCCTTGACGGTTAATACTATAGGGGGTATAGTATCGCTTGTCAAGTGCGGAGGTGGCATCCATGTCAATCATTGAGAACGAGCGCCACAAGCGGGACCTGGTGCTGCGCCTGAAGCGCGTCGAGGGCCAGCTGCGCGGCATCCAGGCCATGATCGACGAGGGCCACGACTGCGAGCGCGTCACCCAGCAGCTCTCGGCGGCGCGCCGCGCGCTCGACAAGGTGTTCTTCCAGGTGCTCGCGTGCGCGATTCAGGCCTCGCCGCCGGGCGCCAAGGCGCAGGCCCCCGAGCAGCGCCTCAGCCAGGCCGCCGAACTGCTCGCCAAGTTCGGCTGATTGGGGTCAGACCCCAATCGGGGTCTGACCCCAATAGAACCAATAGAATCACGGCATGGCTTCCGTGACGCTCGACGACGTGCGCGCTGCGGCGCAGCGCATTGCNNACGGGCGCCGAGGTCTGGTTGAAGTTCGAGAACCTGCAGTTCACCGCGTCGTTCAAGGAGCGCGGCGCGCTGAACCGGCTGCTGGCCCTCTCCCCTGCCGAACAGCGCCGCGGCGTGATCGCGATGAGCGCGGGCAACCACGCGCAGGGCGTCGCCTACCATGCCGCGCGGCTCGGCGTGCGCGCCGTGATCGTCATGCCACGCGGTACGCCGAACAGCAAGATCCAGGGCACCCAGGTGCACGGCGCCGAGGTCGTGATCGAAGGCGACTCGCTCGCCGACGCTTCGGCCCACGCCCACGCGCT
Source organism: Betaproteobacteria bacterium UBA6904 (assembly GCA_002451175.1). Lineage (GTDB taxonomy): Bacteria > Pseudomonadota > Gammaproteobacteria > Burkholderiales > SG8-39 > 2-02-FULL-66-14. The sequence continues at coordinate 10,431 of DKBI01000350.1, read as the reverse complement.
CGAGGCGCGCGATGGCCTGACGTTCATTCACCCGTACGACGACCCGCTCGTGATTGCCGGACAGGGCACGGTCGCGCTGGAAATGCTCGAGCAGCACCCCGCTCTCGACGCGCTGGTCGTGCCGGTCGGCGGCGGCGGCCTGATCGCCGGCATGGCGGTTGCGGCTAAGGCGATCAAGCCGGCACTGCGCATCTTCGGCGTCGAGTCGAGCCTTTGGTGCGCCATGCACCAGCGGCTGCGCAACGCGCCGGTCGCGGTGGGCGGCGACACCATCGCCGAGGGTCTTGCCGTGCGCGATGTCGGCGAGACCCCCCTCGCCATCGCCCGCACCCACGTCGACGGGATGCTGCTCGTCGCCGAGGAGACGATCGAGCGCGCCATCGTCGACCTGATCGAGATCGAAAAGACCGTCGCCGAAGGCGCGGGCGCCGCGGGGTTTGCCGCGCTCCTCGAGCACGGCGGCCTGTTCGCCGGCCAAGCGGTGGGTATTCCGATCTGCGGCGGCAACATCGACACGCGCGTGCTCTCGGCGGTGCTGATGCGCGGCCTGGTTCGCGACGGCCGCCTCGTGCGGCTGCGCGTCGCCATGCCGGACATCTCGGGCAGCCTCGCCAAAGTCGCGGCCATGATCGGCGATGCGGGCGGCAACATCGTCGAAGTCCAGCACCAGCGCGTCTTCGGCACCGCCTCGGTGCGCACGCCGGAGGTCGAGTTCGTCATCGAGACGCGGGGGCGCGAACACACGCTGGCGGTGATCGCGCATCTCGAGCAGCTCGGCGCCCGGGTTGCGCTGCTCGATCCGCTCGGCGCGCCCGACGGCGCACGCACGTAGCACCCCACACCCGCCCTGCCGCGTGCGCACCCTGTTCGCCACCAAGAAGTTGTCGGCGTGGTCCTTCCGCCTCCTGCTGCCGGGCGCGGCGGCACTGGTCGCCTCCGGCGCAGCCCCTGCGCAGCCGGCCGACGAGGCAAGTCGCGTAGTGGTCAGCGCCACGCGCTCGGCGCAGCGGGACGCCGACGTGCCCGCCGCGATCGATCGCGTCGATGCCGACAGCCTGCAATACCTGCAACCGAAAGTGAATCTCTCGGAGTCGCTGAACCGCGTCCCGGGCATCGCCGTGCAGAACCGCCAGAATTACGCGCAGGACCTGCAAATCACCTCCCGGGGCTTCGGCGCGCGTGCGCAGTTCGGGGTGCGCGGCGTCCGGCTGGTTGCCGACGGCGTGCCCGCCACCATGCCCGATGGCGCGGGCCAGACCGGCACGTTCAGCCTCGATTCGGCGGACCGCATCGAGGTGCTGCGCGGGCCCTTCGCCGCGCTCTACGGCAATGCGTCGGGTGGCCTGATGCAGCTGTTCACCGCCGACGCGCCGCCCCAGCCGGAGGGAGGCGCCGAGTTCTGGGCCGGCGCCTACGGCGCCGCGCGCCTCGCCTTGAATGCCGCGGGCCGAAGCGATCCGCTCGACTATCGCGCGGCCGCCTCGCGCTTCACGACCGACGGCTATCGCGACCACAGCGCCGCGACGCGCGACCTCGCCAACGTCCGCCTGCGCTGGAGCGTCCTGCCCGGCGCGAAGCTGAACGTCGTGTTCAATGCCCTCAACCAGGCGGACACGCAGGACCCGCTCGGACTCACGCGCGCGCAGGTCAGCGCCGACCCCCGACAGGCGGATCCTGCGGCGACCGCGTTCAACACGCGCAAGAGCATCGGCAACACGCAGCTTGGCGCGTCCTGGGACCAGCGCCTGGCGAACGGCGACACGCTGCAGTTTTCTCTCTATGGCGGCGAGCGCGACGTGCGCCAGTTCCTCTCCTTTTCCGGCGCCGCGATCACCTCCTCCGGCGGCGTCGTGACGCTGGAACGCCAGTTCTCCGGCGCCGGCGCGCGCTGGTCGCACGAAGCGCGGCTCGGCGAGCGGCCTTTCGTCGTGTCGGCGGGCGTGGAGATCGAGGGAATGCGGGAGCGGCGCCGCGGCTACGTCAATGTCGGCGGCGTCCAGGGCGGCCTGCGACGCGACGAGGACGACACGGTGCGCGCGACCGGCGCCTACCTGCAGGGCGAGTGGCGCTTCGCCGAGCGCTGGAGCGCGAGCGCCGGCGTGCGCCGCAGCCGCGTGACGGTTTCTTTCGATGATCATTTCGTCGTGCCCGGCAATCCCGACGACAGCGGCGACGTGAAGTTCAGCGCGACGACACCCGTCGCCGGCCTGATCTTCCGCGCCACGCCGGACGTCACGCTGTACGGCAGCTACGGACGCGGATTCGAAACGCCTACGCTGGCGGAGCTCGCCTACCGCCCGGGAGGAACCGGCCCCAACCTCGATCTCAAGTCCTCCCGCAACAAGCAGTTCGAGCTCGGCGCCAAGGCGATGGCGTTCGGCCGCAGCCGCATCAACGCGGCGCTGTTCCGCATCGAGACGCGCGACGAGATCGTGGTGGACGCCGCCACGGGCGGCCGCACCACGTTCAAGAATGCTTCGCGCACCGCCCGCGACGGACTGGAGCTGTCCTGGGACATCCCGCTGGGCGGCGGCGCAGCGCTGTACATCTCCGCAACGCACGTGGATGCGCGCTTCAAGGACGCCTTTACGAGCGCCGGCCCCGTCGGGGCGGGCAACGCGCTGCCCGCCGTGCCGCGTGACGTGTTGTACGCCGAGGCGAGCTGGCGCCATGCGCGCACCGGCTTCGGCACCGTGTTCGACGTCCGACGCGCAAGCAAGCTCTACGTCGACGACGCCAATTCGGACGCGGCCGAAGCCTATGCGGTCGCCAGCCTGCGGGCCGGCTTCGAACAGTCGGGGGCGCGCTGGCGGCTGAGCGAATTCCTGCGCATCGAGAACCTCTTCGACCGCCGATACGTCGGCTCGGTGATCGTCGCCGACGGCAACCGGCGCTACTTCGAGCCCGCGCCGCGGCGCAACGCGCTGGTCGGCGTGAACGCCACGCTGACCTTCTGAGCGCGCGCGCCCGTCAACGCTCTTCCGGCGGCTTCACACGGCGGAACGCCGCATAGAGCAGCACGTCGTAGGTGATCTTGAGGCCCGCGGCGATGAACAGGGGCACGCCGAGCGAAAAGGCCTGGATCGTGACGCCCGCGACGGCCGGCGCCACCGCCCACGAGGCCAGCCGCGCGATGCCGGTGGCGCCCGATGCGAAGGTGCGCTCCTCCGGCGCCACCACGGCCATGACGTACGAGGTGCGCGTCGGCACGTCCATTTCGACCAGCCCCTCGCGCAGCAAGTAGAGGACCGCCGCCGCGGTGAAACTGCCCGCGAACGGAATCGCCACCAGGATCAGGCTCGAGGGAATGTGCGTGAAGACCATCGTGTTCACCAGGCCGATGCGGCGCGCGAGCCATGCGGCGACGAGATGCGAGGTTGCGCTCATTGCCTTGCCGACGAGGAACAGCACGGCGATCTGCGCTTCCGTCGCCCCGAACGCGGAAAAGAAGAAGTAGGAAAACAGCGCCGAGCCGAGAAAGCCGCCGCCCACGCCGTCGAGCGCGAACAGCGCGCAGATCTTCGCGAGCATCGAGCGGCTGCGCGGCGAAAGCGGCACGCGAAGGTGCCGGACGTCGGCCTCCGTGCGCGCGGACAGCCCCGCATACAGCGGCAGGCTCGCGGCGGTCAGCAGCGCATAGAGCACGATCACGCCGCGGTAGGCGCCGGTCTCGGTCGCGCCGTAACCGATCAGCAGTCCCGGGAGCACGGCAAACAGCCCGCCGAGCGCCTGACCGACATCCTGGAGGACGGCGTGCCAGGCGAAGACCCGCGTGCGCCCCGCGTCGTCGGTCGTCGAGGGCAGCGCCGCAGACTCCAGCGCGAGCATCGCGCCGCGGTCCTTGCCCATGCCGGTCATCATGCCGAAGAACGCGGCGAACGCGATCGCCGCCGGATCGCTGGCCGCCGCAGCCGCCAGCCCGCCGACGGCGCTCATGGCGCCGAGCACCACGAGCGCGCGGCGGCGCCCGAAGCGGTCGCCGTAGAACGTCGTGACCAGCGCCGTCAGCGTCGCGCCGACGAGGCCCGTGGACAGCACCAGCCCCAGCACGACCACCGAGTGCCCGAGCTTGGCGATGTAGATGCCCAGCACCACGCCCGCGAGGCCGTTGGCCAGCGCGCGCAGGAAGCTCGCGGCGTAGATGCGGGCGCGGTCGCTCACCGCGCGGCCCCGTTCAGGCCGGTTCCGAAATCTCGACCAGGTTGAGGTCCGGGTCGCGCACGTAGACCGATCGCAGCTTCGACACCGCCCCCGTCTTCATCACCGGGCCCTCGAGAATCGGCACGCCGGCGGCCGCCAGCCGCCGCTGGACTTCGTCCAGCGGGACCGACGCGATGAAGCACAGGTCGAGCGTCCCCGGCGCGGCGACGTGCGCGCGCGGCGTGAATTCGCGCCCCCACGCATGCAGATTGATCTTCTGCTGGCCGAACTTGAGCGCCAGGCGCTCCTCGGTCGGCGTCCTGAAGCGCTCCAGTTGCATGCCGAGCACCTCGGTGTAGAACCGGATGCACTCCGGCAGGTCGCGCGTCGTGAGCACGATGTGGTCGATGTGGTCGATCATGAGCAATTCCTAGGGCCGGCGAGCCGGCCAATACGCCAGATAATGCGCAAGGTCGGCGAGTTCCTCGTCTTTCAAACTCACCAGTACCTCCTCCATGCCGCGGCTATACGGCAATCGGACACCGCTCTTGTAATCCCGCAGCGACTTGAGGAGGTAGTCTTCGCGCTGATTGGCGAGGCGCGCCATGTTCTCGCGCCCCGAGTAGTCGGGATTGTGACACGCGCCGCAATGGTGCTGCTCGGCGAGCGCGGCGCCCCGCGCCGCGCGCGCCGCATCCGGCACGCCCGAGCCCGCCGGCGGGGGCGGCAGCCGCGCGATGTATTCCCCGAACGCGCGCAGGTCGTCGTTGGTCAGCCCCTTCGCGGCGTCCGTCATGCCCTGCGGCGCGTTGCCGCGCCGCGCATCGCGGAACAGGAACAATTGCGCCACGACGTAGAAGGAAGGCTGGCCGCCGAGCGAGGGCGTGAGCGGCGTCTGCGAATGACCGTTGCGGCCGTGGCAGACGTAGCACAGCTCGATGCGCTGCGCGATCGGCTGCGGCTGCGAAAGGACCGGCGGCGCCGCCGAAATCAGCAGCGCCGCCGCGATGACTGCCCGAAGTCTCAATTACTTCCCGTAGCTGACGCGATAGATCGCGCCGTTGTGATCGTCGGACACGAGCAGCGACCCGTCCTTCATCACCAGGACGTCCGCTGGCCGGCCGAGATACTGGTTGTTCTCCACCAGCCCCGTGAGGAACGGCTCCATTTTCGCGTTGCCCTTGGCGTCGATGAACACGGCGACGACGTCCGCGGCGTACTTCTGCGTGCGGTTCCACGGGCCGTGGCGCGTGAGAAAGATCGCGTTCTGGTATTTCGCGGGGAACATCTTTCCGGTGTAGAAGCGCATGCCGAGCGGCGCGGCGTGCGGCCCGAGGAGCAGCGCCGGCTTCACGTAGTCCTTGCAGTTCTTGCCCCAGCCGAATTGCGGATCCGCGAAATCTCCCTGGTGGCAGTACGGATAGCCGAAATGCTGCCCGCTCTTCGTCACGTGATTCAGTTCGTCGTTCGGCAGGTCCTCGGAGAGCCAGTCGCGCTGGTTGTCGCCGAACCAGAGTTCCTTCGTCTTCGGGTGCCAATCGAAGCCGACCGTGTTGCGCATGCCCTTCACCACCGACTCGACGCCGGTGCCGTCGAGATTCATGCGGAAGATCTGCGCATACTTGTCCGACGGGTCGCAGATGTTGCACGGCGCGCCCACCGGGAAGTACAGCTTTCCGTCCGGTCCGATCTTGATGAACTTCCAGCCGTGCGGCACGTCGCCCGGGAGCTTGTCGTACACCATGGCGGGCTTGGGCGGGCTGTCGAGCTTCGCCTCGATGTCGTCGTAGCGCGTGATGTCCTTGGGCGTCGCGACGTAGAGCGATCCCTTGTGAAATTCGATGCCGTTCGGCAGGAAGAGCTTTTCGGCAATCGTCTTCACTTCGCGCTTGCCGCCCTTGTCGACGATGGCGTAGATCTTGCCGGCGACGAACAGCGAACTGACGAACACGGTGCCCTTGTCGCCCTGGCGCATGCCACGCGCATCGAGCACATCGCTCGCCCAGACTTCGATCTTGAAGCCCGGCGGCAGCTTGATCTTGCTGATCGGCAGCTTGTCCGCGGGCGTCGGCACCGGGAAGGCCGGCACCGGAGCCATCTTCATCGCGTCCGCATTGCTCTTCGGCCGCCCGATCGCCCAGAAGGGCTCCTCCTCCGCCGCGGGCTTGGCCGGCGCCGGCGCCGGCTTGCCCTTGTCCTGGGCGATTGCGAAGCCAAGGTGCGTGAGGAATAAACCCGTCGCCGCGGCGCCGGCCGCGGTTCTCAGCCTGCTGCTCATTGCCTTCATTGTGTCCCCTCCCTGGGGTGGAAAAAACGGGCGGATCATAATCCGGAAACAGCGCGCGTGGTGAACAATCCCGCCCAGGTTCAGCGCCGCTTCAGCAGACGGAGCGGGTTGTAGGTCAGCACGGTCTCCCCGCGCTGGTTGACGACCCGGTTCGCCGACCGGACGAGACCCCGGTCGGCTTTGCGGGTCAGGCGCATTTCGGTCACCTCCACCTCGACGTGAACCGTGTCGCCGACCACGGTCGGCGCCTTGAGGTCGAGCGTCGCCTGGAGAAAGGCCAGCCCCGTGTCCTGCATCGCNNCCGCTGTCGTCGGAGACGGCAAACAGCTCCTCGGTCAGCCACGTGAGATTGATGAACGCGGCGAGATCGGCTTCGGTGACCGTGCGGCGGTGCGTGCGGAAACGATAGCCGACGCTCAGATCCTCGTAGCTATAACCACGCCCCACCACCGGCAGCTCGTCGCTCATCGCCCGCGCCTCACTTCGCCAGGGGGATCACCATCTGCGTCTGCGTCACGAGGGCGAGCAGCTTGCCGCTCTCGGCGGCGATGCGCGTCTGCCACACCATGGTCGTGCGGCCGCGATGCAGCGGGGTGCTCTCGCCCGTCACCGTGGAGCCCAGCGGCGCGGCACCGAAGAAGTTGGTCTTCGACTCGATCGTCGTCGTGCGGTGCCCCGCGGGCAGGTTGATCACCGTGCCGACCGCACCCAGCGTGTCGGCGAACGCCATGATCGACCCGCCGTGCAGCGTCTTGCCCAGGGTGCACAGCTCCGGCCGGACTTCGAGCGTCGCGACGACCCGCTCCGGCGACACCTCGGTGAGCCGGATGCCGAGATGGTCCGGCAGCGTGCCCTTCATGCGTTCGTGTATCGCCGCAGGATCCATCACGCCCCTCCTCTCAGTACGATTTCGGCAGACCGAGCACGCGCTCGGCGATGAAGCAGAGAATCAGCTGCGGGCTCACCGGCGCGATGCGCCCGATGAGCGACTCGCGCAGATAGCGCTCGACGTGATAGTCCTTCGCGTAGCCGTAGCCGCCGTGCGTCATCACGGCCTGCTGGCAGGCGTCGAAGCACGCTTCGGCGGCGAGGTACTTGGCCGCGTTCGCCTCTGCGCCGCAGGGCTGGCCCTGGTCGTAGAGCCACGCCGCTTTCATCACCATCAGCCGAGCGGCCTCCAGCGCCATCCAGTTCTGCGCCAGCGGGTGCTGGATCGACTGGTTCTGGCCGATCGGCCGGTCGAACACCACGCGCTCCTTCGCATACCGGGCTGCGCGCGCCAGCGCGCAGCGACCGAGCCCGACGCATTCCGCGGCGATCAGCACGCGCTCGGGATTCATGCCGTGCAGGATGTACTCGAAGCCGCGGCCCTCCTCGCCGATGCGGTCGTGCGCCGGCACCGGCAGCCCGTCGAAGAACACCTGGTTGGTGTCCACCGCCTTGCGGCCCATCTTCTCGATCTCGCGCACCTCGATGTAACGCCGGTCGAAGTCCGTGTAGAACAGCGACAGACCGTCCTGCGGCCGGGGGCAGTCCTCGATCGCCGTCGTCCGCGCGAGCAGCAGCACCTTCTCCGCCACTTGCGCGGTCGAGATCCAGACCTTCTGACCGGAAATGCGATAGGCGTCGCCGGCGCGCTCGGCGCGCGTCTTGATGCGCGTCGTGTTGAGTCCGGCGTTCGGCTCCGTGACGGCAAAGCACGCGCGCTCGCGGCCCGCCACCAGGGGCGGCAGCATGCGCCGCTTCTGTTCCTCGGTGCCGAAGACGATGACCGGGTTGAGGCCGAAGATGTTCATGTGCACCGCCGACGCGCCGGAAAATCCCGCGCCCGACTCGGCGATGGCCTGCATCATCACGGCGGCCTCGGCGATGCCGAGGCCCGCGCCCCCGAATTGCTCCGGCATCGCGACGCCGAGCCAGCCGTCGCGCGCCAGCGCCTCGTGCAGCTCGGCCGGGAACCCCCCTTCGCGGTCGTGCTGCAGCCAGTAGTCCTCGCCGAACTGCGCGCACAGGCGCGCGACGGCCTCGCGGATCCGCTCCTGTTCGGCGGTCGGCGCGAAGTCCACGGCCTCAGGTCCGCACGGCGCCGGCGCGCACCAGATCGGCCACCTGCGCGTCGTCGTAGCCCAGCTCGACCAGGATCTCGCGCGTGTGCTCTCCGACCTTGGGGACGCCGCGCCGCAGCCTGCCGCCGCGCGCGCCGTCGGCATGNNGTCAGGCAGGGATCCACCGGCACGTCGTTCGCCTCGCACAGGCGGATCCACTCCGCCGCGGTGCGCGTGCGCATCACCGCCGCGAGCCGCTCCGAGAGCGCGTCGCCGTTCGCGCGCCGCAGGGCATCGCTCGCGAAACGCTCGTCCTCGAGCTCCGGCGCGATGCGCAGGAAGTTCATCCAGAAATGTTCCTCGAGAATGCCGAGCGTGAGGCGCCGGCCGTCGCCGGTCTCGAAGACGTCGTTCACGGGGAAGATGTGCGCCTTCGGATCGGCATGCGCGTCGAGGCCGTGGCGCATCGCGGCCCAGAAGAACGCGGTCTCGAAGAGCGACAGGTCGAGCCGCACGCCGCGACCGGTGCGCGCGCGGTCGGCCAGCGCGGCGAGCACGGCGATCGCCGCGGCGCTGCCGCCGCCCATGTCGGCGATGGCGAGCGAGGAGCGCACGGGCGGCTGGCGCCATTGCCCCGGATAGGCGAGGCCTCCCGCGGCCGCGACGTAATTGACGTCGTGCCCCGGGCGTTCGCGCCAGGGTCCGGTCTGGCCGTACCCCGAGATCGAGCAGTAGATCAGCCGGGGGTTGTAACGCCGCAGGGTCTCGTGATCGATGCCGAGCCGCGCGGCAACCGCGGGCCGGAATCCCTCCAGGGCGATGTCCGCGCGCGACGCCAGGCGCTGCACGATGTCCGCGGACGCCGGCGCCTTGAGATTGAGCGCCAGGGCGCGCTTGTTGCGGTTTTCGGTGCGGAACTGGACCGGGATGTAATGCCGGCCGGGATCGCCCGCGGGCGCCTCGATCTTGATGACGTCCGCGCCCAGGTCCGCGAGGATCGACGAGCAGAACGGGCCGGGCACGAACATCGAGAAGTCCACGACCCGCACATCCGTCAGCGGCTGCCAGGGCGCGCCGGCGTTCACTCCACGCACGACCTTTCGCGGCCGGTCAGTCGGCTGTTCCTGCGACATGCGCGCCGTCCGCCGCCTGCGGTCTGGCCATCCGGCCGACGAGCAGCAGGTAGGCCGTGGGAATGACGAAGAGCGTGAACAGCGTGCCGAGCAGCAGTCCGCCGACGATCACCCAGCCGATCGCCTGTCGCGCCTCGGCGCCCGCGCCGTGCGCCAAGGCGAGGGGCAGCGCGCCGAGCACCATCGCGCCGGTCGTCATGAGGATCGGCCGCAGCCGCAGCGTCGCCGCCTCGACGACCGCCTCGAGCTTCGCCACGCCGCGCGCGCGCAGCTGGTTGGCGAATTCGACGATCAGGATGCCGTGCTTGGTGATCAGGCCGATCAGCATCACCAGGCCGATCTGCGAGTACACGTTGAGCGTGCCGCCGGTGAGCCGGATCGCGGCGAGCGCGCCGGTCATGGCAAGCGGCACCGTGAGCATGATGACGAAAGGCGAGACGAAGCTCTCGAACTGCGCGGCCAGCACGAGGTAGATGAAGCCGAGCGCGAGCAGGAACGTCACCCAGAGCGCGGCGCCCGACTCGCGGAATTCGCGCGACACGCCATCGAGGTCGGTGCGCGCGCTCTTGTCGAGCACCTCGGCCGACGCCCGATCGAGGAATTCGAGCGCCTCGTCGAGCGAGCGGCCCGGCGCGAGATTGGCCGAGAGCACCGTCGCGCGCAGGCGGTTGAAGTGATTGAGCTCCTTCGGCCCCACGGTCTCGCGCACCTTGACGAGATTGGACAGCTGCACCAGCCGGCCGTCCTGCGTGCGCACGAAGATCGCGGTCAGATCGGTCGGCGTCTCGCGGTCCTTGGCCTCGAGCTGCACGATGACGTCGTACTG
>DKBI01000045.1 GCA_002451175.1 Betaproteobacteria bacterium UBA6904 | reverse complement strand
ACGAGTTCCTCGCGCGCCGGACCGTCGAGGCGCAGCCGCACGGCCCATTCGCCGGTCATCTCGAGATCGAGCGTGACGCGGTACTCCCCCGGCCGGGCGCCCGCCGCAGCCTGCGCGGGCGCAACGCCATGCATGCCCGGCATCGAGGGCATGTCCGCGTCGACGAGCAGCTGCGCGCCCTTCAGCGGCGCGCCGCCCCGCCGCAACTGCAGCGTGCAGTCGTAGACGAAATCCGTGCCGGTGAACCGGCAAGCGAGCTTCGCCTCGGCACGCTGCGCCTGGCCCGCCGCAGGCGTCAGCAGCAAGAGCCCCGTCAACGCGGCCGCAAACCGCATGTCAGGCGGCCGCCCCCGAGGCCGCCTGCGCGCCGCGCACCACCGACGAGCGATCGTCCATCAGCCACTGCAAGGTGAACGCGGCGAGTCCGATCGCGATGAGCGCGCCCCAGGCGACGTCGTAGTTGCCCGTCCAGCCCAGCACCAGACCGCCCATCCAGGCGCCGAAGAACGAGCCGACCTGGTGGCTCAGGAACACGACGCCGTACAGCGTGCCGAAATGCGCGAGACCGAACACGCGCGCCAGGATCCCGGTGACGAGCGGCGACACGCCGAGCCAGAGCATGCCCATCGCCGCCGCGAAGACGAGCGTCGAGGCCGCGCTGATCGGCGCCGCGAGGAACGCGACGATGAACAGCGTGCGCAGCAGGTAGATCAGCGCCAGCAGGTGCTTCTGGCTGTAGCGCGCGCCGAGCAGGCCGAAACAGTACGTGCCGATCGTGTTGAACAGGCCGATGAGGCCAAGCGCGGTGGCGCTCACCCCCGGGGCGACGCCGCAGAGCTGCAGGTATGCCGGCAGGTGCGTCGTGATGAAGACGAGCTGAAAGCCGCAGGCGAAGAACGCGAGCGTCATGAACAGGTACCCGCGGTGCGAGAGGGCGTCGCGCAGCGCCTCGCCCACCGATTGCGGCGCGGCGATCCCGGTCGTCGCCGCCGGTTCCGCGTTCAGCGCCACGGCGAGTCCCTTGATCGGCAGGGCGAACAGCGCCATGGACCCGGCGATGACCGCAAACACGAGCATCGCGAACTGCCAGCCGAAGCCGTTGATCATCCCCTGCCCGAGCGGCGCGAGCACGAGCGTGCCGAGCGACCCGGCGGCAGCCACCAGTCCCACCGTCTGGCTGCGCTTCTCCGGCGGCGTCGCCCGCGTCACGACGCCGATCAGCACGCCGAATGCGGTGCCCGACGTGCCGATGCCGAGCAGGAAGCCCGCCACGTCCAGGCCGAGCGCACCGCGCGAGAACGCCATCAGGACCAACCCCACGGCGTAGGCGGCCGCCGTCCAGATGAGGATCGGCCGCGAGCCGTAGCGGTCGGCGAGGCCGCCGACGAATGGCTGCGACAGTCCCCAGACGATGTTCTGCAGCGCGATCGCGAAGCCGAAGGTCGCGGCCGAAATGCCGACGTCCAGCGTCATCGGCTGCATGAACAGCCCCAGGCTCTGCCGGAGGCCCATGCAAATGGAAATGATCGTGCCGCTCAGCACGAGCAGCGCGATCATCGCCGGGCGGTTCGGGGGTGTCATGGCCAGGGGCGAAACTTACACCGGAATTGCCCGTACCGAGGCTTCGCGGCGCGAACCTGCGCGAGCCCCGCGCCGGGCGGGCGGCGCGTCAACCCTGCGTCGCGTCGCCGGAAGCGAGCATCGCCCCGATCTCCGCTTCGGCGTAGCCCGCTTCGCGCAGCACCTCCCGGGTGTGCTCGCCAAGCCGCGGCGCGTGGCGCCTCGCAGCGAGGCGCTCGCCGTTCCATTCCGCCGGCACGCCGATCCCGCGCATGCGGCCCTCGCTCGGATGGTCGAACTCAGCGAGGAACCCGGTCGCCGCCAGGTGCCGGTCCGCGAGGACGTCCTCCAGGGATTGCATCCGTGCGGCGGGAATGTCCGCCTGCGCAAAAAGCGCCAGCCACTCGTCCGTGCTGCGGGTGGCGAGGACTCCGGCGAGATAGGCATAGACCTCGCCGACGTGACGGATGCGCGCCGCCTGCGTCGCGAAGCGCGCATCGCTCTCGAAGCGCTGCGCTTCGCCGATCGCACCGAGGAACGCCCGCCAATGCTTGTCGTTGTAGACCAGCACGCAGAGCCAGCCGTCCTTCGTGCGGTAGGGCCTGCGGTCCGGCGTGATGCTGCGCGCGTAGCCCGCAGCGCCTTCATCGGGCACGTAGGCGCGGCCCGCCAGGTGCTCGCCCAGCACGGCGTCGAGCACGCTTTCGTACATCGGCACGTCGACGCGCTGGCCCTCGCCGGTNNGGCGACGAGCCAGGGAATTCCCGCCATGCCCTGGATCAGGTCGTCGTAGGCCGGACGATCGGCGTACGGTCCGCGCTGGCTGAAGCCGACTGCGCTCGCATACACGATGCGCGGGTTCGCCCCGCGAACGGCGTCCCACCCCAGGCCGAGGCGCGCCATGGCCTGCGGCCGCACGTTGGTGGCGAGCACGTCGGCGCCGCGCGCAAGCCGCAGCAGCGCGTCCCGGCCGGCCGGCTTCTTCAGGTCGAGCACGATCGAGCGCTTGCTGCGGTTCGTGCTGAGGTAGAGATGGCCCATGCGCGGATGCTTCATCGGGCCCGAGTGCCTGAGCACGTCGCCGTCGGGGGACTCGACCTTGACGACGTCGGCGCCGTAGTCGCCCAGCAAGCGGGTCGCGTACGGCCCGAGCACCACGCTCGTCATGTCGAGGACGCGCACGCCCTCGAGCGGCCGCCTCGCCTCAGGCACGGCACCAGTCGCGGATGATCGCCTCGTAGATCGCCACCGACTGGCGAATCCGCTCCAGGCTGCAGTACTCGTCGGTCTGGTGCGCCATTCCGGCCTCGCCCGGACCGAGCACCACCGTCGGCGCACCGGCATAGACCTTGAGCAGATTCGCGGCGTCGGTCATGTAAGGCGCCGTGCGCGCCTCCGGCGCCGCGCCGAGCACCGGCTGGCAGATCTCGAAGACGCGCTGCACCCATTCCGCGTCGGGCGCCGTCCACACCGGCTCGAGATTCGAGAAGACGTCGAGCGACGCGCCCTCGCCCACGAGCGACGCCAGGCGCTCGAGCAGCGCCGCGTGATCCATTCCCGGCACGGTGCGGATGTCCACGCCGATGCGCGCGGCGTCCGGCACGAGATTCACCCCGCTGCCGCCCTCGACGGTGCCGACGTTGAGCGTCGGCGCCCCCATCACCGCGTGCGGCTCGGCGCCGAACGCGAAGGACTCGAGGCTCGCGATGGCGCGCGCCGCCTTGTAGATGGCGTTGTCGCCGAGCTGCGGCATCGAGCCGTGCGCGGAAACGCCGCGAAAATGCGCATGCAACTTGATCGACCCCTTGTGGCCGACGAGCGGATAGTTGGAGGTCGGCTCGCCCACGACCATCGCCCCGGCGCGCCCGAGCAGCCCGGGCAGGCGGGCAAGCTGCGCCGAGCCGATGCACCCGCCCTCCTCGGCCGCGGTCAGCACCAGCACCAGTCCCGGCTTGCCCGCCAGCGAGCGGCCGAACGCGCGCGCGGCGACGAGCATGGCCGCGACGCCCGCCTTCATGTCGGAGGTGCCGCGGCCGTAGAGCCGGTCCCCGTCGGTCTCGCCGCTGAACGGGTCCCTGGACCAGGCGCGCGTGCCGAGCGGGACCACGTCGAGGTGCCCGGTGAAGCAAAGCGGCGGTTGCGCATCGGATCCGCCGGCGCGCGCAATCACGCTCGTGCGGCCCTCCTCGTACTCGTGGTAGGCGACGGTAAAGCCCCAGCTCTCGAGCAGCGCCCCGGCATGGCGCGCGCAGTCGCGCTCGCGGCCGGGCGGATTGACGGTGTCGAAACGCAGCAGATCGCGCGTCAGCGCGATGGCATCGGGGGAGTTCATGGCGGCGATGATACTGGCAATTGCGCGCGCCATCGCGGCGCGGCACGACCGTGCAGGTCGAGTAAGATTCCACCCGGTCGCGGATTTCCCTTCGACCCATTCTGCAAGGAGAATTTCATGCCGAAGGCCTACTGGGTGGTTTGCTACCGCTCGATCAAGAATCCCGAAGCCCTGGCGGCGTACGCGAAGATCGCAGCCCCCGCCGTGCAGGCGGCGGGCGGCCGCTTCCTCGTCCGCGGCACGCCGGCGAAGACCTACGAGGCGGGGCTCAACCAGCGCACCGTGGTCACCGAGTATCCCAGCCTCGCCGCCGCGATCGCGGCGCACGACAGCCCGGGATACCAGGAGGCGTTGCGCGTGCTGGGCGACGGCGCCGAGCGCGACCTGCGCATCATCGAGGGCTTCGAATGACGGGCAAGGACGAATTGCTGCACGAGGTGCGCGACGGCGTCGCGTACCTCACCTTCAACCGGCCGCAGGCGCGCAACGCGCTGACGTTCGCGATGTACGACCGGCTCGCCGAAATCTGCGCGCAGGCGAACGCCGATCGCGCGATCCGCGCCCTGGTGCTGACGGGCGCCGGCGACAAGGCGTTCGCCGCGGGCACCGACATTTCGCAGTTCCGCGCCTTCGAGAAGGATCAGGACGCGCTCGACTACGAGGCGCGCATCGACCGCTCGCTCGGCGCGCTGGAACGCTGCCGCGTGCCGACCATCGCGGCGATCCAAGGCGCGTGCACCGGAGGCGGCGCGGGCATCGCCGCCGCCTGCGATCTGCGCATCGCCGCGAAGGGGGCGCGCTTCGGTTTTCCCGTCGCGCGCACCCTCGGCAATTGCCTGTCGATGCACAACTACGCGCGCCTCGCAGCCCTCGTCGGGCCCGCGCGCGTCAAGGACATGATCTTCAAGGCGCGCCTCGTCGAGGCGGAGGAAGCGCTCGCCATCGGCCTGATCGGCGAACTGGTGGACGACGGCGCGGCGCTTGCGCAGCGCGCGGAAGAACTTGCGCGGCTCCTCGCCGGCCACGCGCCGCTCACGCTGCAGGCCACCAAGGAGGCGCTCTACCGCCTGCGGCCGAAGATTCCGCAGGGCGAGGGCGACGACCTCGTGCTCATGTGCTACATGAGCGAAGATTTCCGCGAGGGCATGGAAGCGTTCCTCGGCAAGCGCAAGCCGGTCTGGAAGGGCCGCTAGCGCGCGCGGCTCTGCGGCGCGCCCCGGCCTTCGCTCAACGGGGGGCTGCCGCCGCCGTGAACGGCGCCATCGCGGCGCGCAGGTCGTCCGGAATCGGCAGGGCGCGGTAGGTCTCGAGGGACATCATCGAGCGCACGTTGCGTGCGCGGATGCGCTCCTCGCCATCGATCTTCCCGGAGATGGCCAGGTCGAGCGATGCGCGGCCGATGCGGGCGACGGTGAGCTCGAGCACGAGCCGCTCGCCGATGCGGCAGGGCCTGAGAAACTCGCATTGCGTGTGCACGATCGGGAAGCCGAAACGCCGTGCCATGTGCATGGTGTCGAACGGCAGCTCGAGCTCGAGCGCGAACCAGTCCTCGACTGCGGCATTGATCATGTCGAAGAAGCGCGGGAAGTGCACGATGCCGCCGGGATCGCAGTGCGAGAAGCGGATCAGGTATTCGGTGGGGAAGACGCGTTCGACCGCGGCCGGCGCGAGCGGCACGCGCGCCAGCCCGCCGCCGCCCGTGGCGTGGCCGGCGATCTTGCCGCGCAGCGCGTCCGGGATCGGCACCGCGCGCAGCGTCTCGAGCGAGACCATGGCGATCAGGTGACGCACGCTCAGGCGCTCCTCGCCCGCGACTTTGCCGGAGACGAGGAACTCGACCGCGCTGCGTCCGTGGCGCGCGACGAGAATCTCGAGCGCCAGCACGTCGCCGACGCGGCTCGGCTTGAAGAAGTCGCACTGCGTGTTGACGGTGGGAAAGCCGATGCCCTCGCGGCGCAGCCGGGTCTCGAGATTCGGCTCGATGGCCGAATCGAACCAGTCCTCGATCGCCTCGTAGACCATCTCGAAGTAATGCGGGAAATAGACGATCCCGCCCGGATCGCAATGCGAGAAACGGATCGCCTGGCGGTGCGTGAACGGGATCGCGAACACGCTGCGGCTCATGGCGCAGTGTACATCCGGCCCCGGTTCAGGCCGTCGGGTACAGCCCCCGCGCCGCCGCCGAAAACGCAGAGGCGCACGCCGGAGCGCCCCGCTCAGCGCAGCGCAGCGTTGATCTTTTCCAGCATCGCGGACCCGGGGCAGAGCGCGCTCGCGCCGAGCGAGTTCAGGGCCGCCGGGCAGGTGTTCAGGCTCGCATGCAGGTCCGCGGCGTCGGGCGCCAGATACAGCAGCCCGGTGAGGATCTCGCCCTTGGCGAGCGCCGTGGCGACGTGCGCCATCGCGTTCACCTTGTCCCCCGGATCGTAGTCCTCGGCGAGCTTGCGCAGCTTGAGAATCGAGCCGTCGTGCTGCGGCACCTCGATCACCCCGCCGGCGCCGTAATCCACCGTAATCGCCTCCCGGCTGGGCCAGAAGTCGAGCCGGTTGACCGCCTCGTTGTGCGCGCGGATGTAGTCGTAGCTCTTGGTCGAGCCGGCATGGTTGTTGAATGCCACGCAGGGGCTGATGACGTCGATGAACGCAGCGCCCTCGTGCGCGATCGCCGCCTTGACGAGCGGCACGAGCTGCGCCTTGTCGCCCGAAAAGCTGCGCGCGACGAGCGTCGCCCCCATGAGCAGCGCGAGGCTGGCGGTGTCGACCGGCGCGTCGCGGTTCACCGCGCCGCGCTTGGACTTCGAGCCGGCATCCGCGGTGGCGGAGAACTGGCCCTTGGTCAGACCGTACACGCCGTTGTTCTCNNGAGCAGCCGATGCCGGAGAGCTTCGCCAGGCGGTGCGGCTCGACGGCCAGCTCCCAGCAGGCCTGGATGATCGCCGCCGAGATCGAGTCGTGCCCGCAGCCGGCGCACAGCGTCGAGACCTTGCCTTCGTAGTCGCGCCGCGTGAAGCCGAGCCGGTTCTTCGGCAGTGTGGGGTGATGCAGCCGGGGTTTCGCGAGGTAGGTCATGCCGCCCGATCCTTCTTGATCGCCCGCACGTTGAGCGCGGCGACGATCTGCGCGATCTCGCGCGTGATGAAGCGCGCCGTGATCGGCGTGCCGTCGTAGTGCAGTACCGAGATGAGGCTCGCCGGCGCGATGTGCGCCTCGTTGACCAGCAGCGTCTTCAGTTGCGCGTCGCGGTTCTGCTCGATGACGAACACCTTGGAGTGCGAGGCCGCGAACTCGGCGATCTCGTCCTGGAACGGAAACGCCCGCACGCGCAGCGCATTGACGAAGATGCCCTGCGCGGCGAGCGCATCGAGCGCCTCGTGCATCGCCGGAGCCGTCGAGCCGTAATAGATCGCGCCGAAGCGCGCCGGCTCGCGCGCCGCCGTAAGCACCGGCTTCGGCACGAGCGCCTTCGCCGTCTCGAACTTCTTCAGCAGGCGCTGCATGTTGTAGACGTAATCCGGCCCCGCCTCGGAATAGATCGCGTACGGGTTCTTGCTCGTGCCGCGCGTGAAATACGCGCCGCGCGTCGCGTGCGTGCCGGGGTAGGTGCGGAACGGAATCCCGTCGCCGTCCACGTCGAGGTAGCGGCCGAACTCCCTGCCCGCCTCGAGGTCCTCGGCGCTCATCACCTTGCCGCGGTCGTACTCACGGGCGTCGTCCCAGCGGAACGGCCGGCACAAGCGCTGGTTCATGCCGATGTCGAGGTCCGTCATGACGAACACCGGCGTCTGCAGCCGGTCGGCGAGATCCAGCGCCGCGGCCGAATGCTCGAAGCACTCGGCCGGATCCTCGGGAAACAGCAGCACGTGCTTCGTGTCGCCGTGCGACGCGTAGGCGCACGCGAGGAGATCCGATTGCTGCGTGCGCGTCGGCATGCCGGTCGACGGCCCGCCACGCTGCACGTCGATGATGGTCACCGGAATCTCGGCGAAATACGCCAGGCCGATGAATTCGCTCATCAGCGACACCCCCGGCCCCGAGGTGGCGGTGAAGGCGCGCGCGCCGTTCCAGCCCGCGCCCACCACCATGCCGATGGACGCCAGTTCGTCCTCCGCCTGGACGATGGCGAACTTGTTCCTGCCCGTGTCCGGGTCGACGCGCAGCCGCGCGCAGTAGCGCTGGAACGCCTCCGCCACGGACGACGACGGCGTGATCGGGTACCAGGCGCAGACGGTCGCGCCGCCGTAGACGCAGCCGAGCGCCGCCGCCGCGTTGCCGTCGATGAAGATCTGCTCGCCGACGTTGTCCGCGCGTCGCACGCGCAGCCCGACGGCGTCGCGCAGGTGCTCCCGCGCGTAATCCAGCCCCATCTGGAAGGCATTCAGGTTCGGCTTGAGCAGCTTCTCCTTGCCCTTGTACTGCTCGCCGATCAGCTCGGCGATCACGCCGGGCTCGATGTCCAGCATCGCCGCCAGCGCGCCGACGTAGAGGATGTTCTTGAACAACTGCCGCTCGCGCGCGTCCGAATACGTCGCATTGCAGATGTCGGTGAGCGGCATGCCCACGACGTGGATGTCGTCCCGGAACCGCGCCTTCGGCAGCGGTTTCGTGTTGTCGTAGAACAGGTAGCCGCCCGGCTCCACTTCCTTGATGTCGCCGTCCCAGGTCTGCGGGTTCATCGCCACCATCAGGTCGACGCCGCCGCGCCGGCCGAGATAGCCGCGCTCCGTGACGCGCACCTCGTACCAGGTCGGCAGGCCCTGGATGTTCGAGGGGAAGATGTTGCGCGGCGAGACCGGGATGCCCATGCGCAGGAACGACTTGGCGAAGAGCTCGTTCGCCGAGGCCGATCCCGAGCCGTTGACGTTGGCGAA
>DKBI01000047.1 GCA_002451175.1 Betaproteobacteria bacterium UBA6904 | reverse complement strand
ACGTCCTTGCCCAGCCCGGCCTTGCGAAACAGCGCGCCCGGAATCTCCAGCATGCGCTCCTCGCGCGGCCGCCGCGCGCCGGCCGCGAAGCGTCGCACGCGAAAGCGGACCATCGCCGCATCGTGGATGCGTCCGAGGTTGTGGCCGATGCGCTCGACCTCGAGCCACTCGGCATCCGGCGTGACCATGCGCCAGGACACCAGATTGTCGATCGCCGTGCCCCAGAGAACCGCTTTCTTGCCGCCGGCGTTCATCGCCACATTGCCGCCGATGCAGGACGCGTCCGCCGAGGTCGGGTCGACGGCAAACACCAGGCCGGCGGAGTCCGCCGCATCCATCACCCGCCGGGTCACGACCCCGGCGCCGCAATGGATCGTGGGCACGCTGCGCGGGACGTCCGGCAGCTCGCGCCAGTCCACCGCCTCGAGCGTGTCGAGCTTTTCCGTGTTGACGACGGCCGAGCGGCGCGTCAGCGGCACCGCGCCGCCCGTGTAGCCCGTGCCCCCGCCGCGGGGAATGATCGTCAGGCCGAGGCCGATCAGCTCGCGCACGATCGGCAAGACCTCCTCCTCGCCGTCCGGTGTCACGACGACGAACGGATACTCGACCCGCCAATCGGTCGCGTCGGTCACGTGGGACACGCGCGCGAAGCCGTCGAATCGGATGTTGTCGCGGCGCGTGACGCGCGCGAGGCGGCGCAGCGTGCGCTGCCGCAACGCGCGCGAGGCATCGAAGGATGCGCCGAAGCCCGCCAGGGCGTCCTTGGCGAGCGCCAGCAGCTGCGTCACGCGCGCGTTTTCGCCGCGCCGCGCGTCGATCTCCGCGAGCCGCCCCTGCAGCGCGTCCAGGAGCTGCGCACGCCGCCGCGGGCGCTCGATGAGGTCGTCCTCGAGGTACGGGTTGCGCAGCACGGCCCACATCTCGCCGAGCACTTCATAGAGCATGCGCGCCGACCGCCCGGTGCGCCGCTCCGCGCGCAGCTCGCTGATCAGGTCCCAGGCCGGCGCGCCGAGCAGGCGCCGCACGATCTCGCGGTCGGAGAAGGACGTGTAGTTGTAGGGGATCTCGCGCACGCGCGCGAGGCCGGCATCCGCCATTACGCGGCGCCGCCTTCCGCGGCGCCGAACACGTCGCGGTAGCTGGCATAGAAACTGGCGAACAGCACCGGCAACAGCAGCATCAGCAGCGGAAACGCGAGGGTCATGCCACCGGGATGGACCTCGCCGCCGGTCAGCAGCATCAGCGCCGAGAGCACGAGCACGGGCACGGCGAGCGTCACGGCACCGGTCGCGATGCCGTAGCCGAGAAACGCGCGCCAGTTCACCAGGCAGGCGAAAAAACTGTAGAACAGCGCCTGCGCTGCGCCCAGCGTGTGCCACGCGACGAGAAGGGGCGCAAACCAAAACGCCATCATGACCGGCAGATACAACAGCGTGGCCACCGCGAAGGCGAGCAGGAACGCCTGCGCGTCGAGAGTCCCGGCGTCCGGCGCCCGGCCGTAAACCATCCACCCGGCAAGCGCGCCGCCGTCGGCGATCACAGTCGCCGCGAGAACTAGCGCAACCGAGACGACATAGACCAGCCCCAGCGCCACCTGCGTGCGTGGCCGCTCCCGGAACCCGTCGAACAGCTGGCTGATTTGCGGCGCCTCGCCCTGTTCGCAGCGACGGCTCGCGGACATGAAGCCCACGGAGAAGCCCGGCACCAGCGCCATCGCCGCGACGACCCCGACGAGCGGCACGAGGCTCAGCAAGGTCATCGCCAGCCAGTAAGTGAACACGATCGCGAGCCAGGCCAGCGGCGCGACCCGGAACAGCCGCCAACCCTCAGCGAGCCAACGGGCACCGCGCGCAAAGGAAACGAGGCGTGCTCTCATGGCCGATTCATCCGATCCACGGCGCGTCGCGGTCGCCGGCGCGCAGCTGCAGGACGGCGTAGAAGTGCTCCGGGTCATGCACCTGCACGAGCTCGCCTCGGCGCGGCCGGTGGAAATCATACAACCGCGACAGCCAGAAGCGCAGTGCGGCGGCGCGCAGCAACACGGGCCACGCTTCGCGCTCGCGCTCGCTGAACGGCCGCACACCGGCATAGGCCTCGAGCAGCGCCCGCGTTCGCCCGGGCTCGAGCCGGCGGTCCCGCGCCGGTTCGCACAGGCACCAGTCATTGGCGCACACCGCCACGTCGAACAACAGGCAATCGACGCCCGCAAAGTAGAAGTCGATCACGCCGGCAATGCGCCCCTGCTCGAACAGCGCGTTGTCGCGGAACAGGTCCGCGTGCACCGGGCCGCGCGGCAGATCGGGAAAGCGCTGCTGCGACTGAAACCCCAGTTCCGCCTCGAGCAACGCGATGCGCTCGCCGTCGAGAAAGGGCCGCACCTCGCGCGCCGCCTCGCGCCACCACTTGGGGCCGCGCGGATTCTCGAGATAGCCCCGATAGGACCGCCCCGCGAGATGCATGCGCGCCAACAGCCCGCCGAGTTCGGCGCATTCGGCGACGCCGGGTCGATCGAGCGATGCGCCCGGCAGCCGCGTAACCAGCGCCGCCGGCTTGCCATTCAACGCCGACAGGTAGGCGTCGGCGAGATCGGCGATCGGCGCCGGACACGGGATGCCGTGCCGCGCCAGATGGGCCATCAACTCGAGATAGAAGGGCAGCTCGTCCGCCGGCAGGCGCTCGAACAGCGTCAGCACGTAGCGCCCCTGGCTCGTGGTGACGAAGTAGTTGGTGTTCTCGATGCCGGCCGCCACCGGCTGCACGTCCTGCAGCGCGCCGACCGAATAGCGCTTCAGCCAGGCGGCGAGCTGGATCTCCGATACCGGGGTATAGACCGACAACTCAGTCGAACGTCTTGATCGTCCACATCGGCACGCGCACCCCGTCGTCGAGCGAGTCGCGGCGCATCCAGCTGCCGCCGCCCATGTCGACGAGGTAATACGGTGGTCCGTTGCGCGGCGTGACCTTGAGCATGACGACGCGCCCGCCGTCGCGGTATTCCTCGACGCGATCGCCGTCCTGCCGCTTGATCTGGATGCGCGGATCGTCGGCGCCAATGTCCTGCACGCCCGGCGGAGGCGGCGGCACGTCGGGCAGCGGTTCGAGCTTGGGCGGGGTCTGGGAGAAAGCGGCTCCCGCCGCCGTGGCGAGGACGAAGGCAAGGGGCTTGCGCATGGCAGCAATTCTACTCGACCCACCGACGCGGCGGCAGGCGGTCCGCGGAACGGGGGGCTACAGATTGAGCAGGATTTCGCGCTCGTCCGGCGAGGGCTCGAAACCGCGCTTTTCGTAGAACGCGAAGATGGCGTCGACGACCCGCTGCGGCTGGTCGATCACCTGCAGCAGGTCGAAGTCCCCGGCGTCGATCATGCCCTCCGCGACCAGCCGGTCGCGAAACCAGTCGAGCANNGCCTCGAACAGCTCGTCGAGCGTGCCAAACCCGCCCGGGAGAACAACGTACGCCGTGGCGAACTTGACGAACATGACCTTGCGCGCGAAGAAGTGCCGAAAGCGCAGGCTGATGTCCTGGTAGGCATTCGCCTGCTGCTCGCGCGGCAATTCGACGTTCAATCCCACTGCGGGCGAACGGCCGAAATACGCCCCCTTGTTGGCCGCCTCCATGACGCCCGGCCCGCCGCCCGAGATCACCGCAAAACCCGCGTCGGAAAGGCGGCGGCAGGTGTCCTCGGCCAGCCGGTAGGTGGGCGAATCCGGGGCCGCCCGGGAACTGCCGAACACCGACACCGCAGGCCGGATCCCCGCGAGCCGCTCGGTGCCCTCGACGAACTCTGCCATAATGCCAAACACCCGCCAGGCCTCGCGGGCGCTGAACTCATGGGCGAGGCTGGCAGGCCTCTGCAACTTCTCATTCCGCATCGTGTCCGGGACCGGTCCTGAAAAAACGCTCCTGCTGGTGGACGGCTCGTCCTACCTGTACAGGGCCTTCCACGCGCTGCCGGATCTCAAGAGCCCGCGCGGCGAGCCCACGGGCGCGATCAAGGGCGTCGCCGCCATGCTACGGCGGCTCGCGACCGACTACAAGGCGCAGGCCCGCGCGTGCGTCTTCGATGCGAAAGGCCCGACGTTTCGCGATGCCCTGTATCCGCAGTACAAGGCGCACCGGCCTCCCATGCCGGACGAGCTGGTCGCGCAGATCGAGCCGCTCCATGAATTCGTGGCGGCGATGGGCTGGCCCGTGCTCCTCGTTCCGGGCGTCGAGGCCGACGACGTGATCGGCACGCTGGCCGACGGGGCGGCGCGCGCCGGCTGGCGGTGCGTGATTTCCTCCAGCGACAAGGATCTCGCGCAGCTCGTGAGCGCCCAGGTCACCGTGGTCAACACGATGTCGAACGAGACATTCGACGTCGCGGGCGTGGAGCGCAAGTTCGGCGTCGCGCCCGAGCGCATCGTGGATTACCTTGCGCTCGTCGGCGACACGGTGGACAACGTGCCCGGCGTCGACAAGGTCGGGCCGAAGACCGCCGCCAAGTGGATCAAGCAGTACGGTTCGCTGGATGGCGTCATCGCGCATGCCGATTCGGTCGGCGGCGCGATTGGCGAAAATCTGCGCAAGGCGCTCGATTGGCTGCCCCAGGGCCGCGCGTTGCTGACGATCAAGCGCGATGTCGCGCTGCCGGTTTCGCTGGAGCAGCTGGCCGAGACCGGCGGCGACGGTGAGCGGCTGCGCGGCCTGTGCGAGCGCCTCGGTTTCCGGACCTGGCAGCAGGAGCTCGAGGGCACCCACCCGGCGCCGCCGACGAACGATGCCGCGAGCGCGCACGCCGCCGCCCCGGCCACGCCTGCTGCCCAACGGCGCGCGTACGTAACGATTGCGGACACGGGCGCGCTGCGCGGGATGCTGGCGCGCCTGGAGAACGCGCCGCTGGTCGGCTTCGACACGGAGACGACGGGTCTCGAGCCGATGCTTGCGCAACTCGTCGGCATGTCCTTCGCTTACGGCGACACGGCCTGGTATCTGCCGCTCGCCCACGACTACCCGGGCGTGCCGGCGCAGGTGTCGCTCGAGGCGGCGCTCGCCCTGCTCAGGCCGTGGCTCGAGAATCCGCGCTGCGCCAAGGCCGGCCAGAATCTCAAGTTCGACGCCCACGTGCTCGCCAACCACGGCATCACGCTGGCGGGCATCGCCCAGGATACGCTGCTCGAATCCTACGTGCTCGAGGTGCACGAGCGCCACGATCTGGATTCGCTCGCGCAGCGCCATCTCGGCTGGAGGACGATCTCCTACGACGACGTGACGGGCAAGGGCGCCGCGCGCATCCCGTTTTCCGGGGTCGAGATCGGGCGCGCCACCGAATACGCCGCGGAGGATGCGGACTGCGCGCTGGCGGTGCACGAGGTGCTGTATCCCCGGATCGCCGCCGAGGAGAACCTGCGGCGCATCTACGCGACCATCGAGATGCCGGTACTGCCGGTGCTGTTGCGCATGGAGCGCCGCGGCGTGCTGCTCGACAGCGCCAAGCTCGAGGCGCAGAGCCGCGAGCTCGGCAAGGAGATGTTCGAGCTCGAGCAGAAGGCGCACCAGATCGCGGGCCAGCCTTTCAACCTCAATTCGCCGAAGCAGATTCAGGAAATCCTCTTCGAGCGCCAGAAGCTGCCGGTCAAGAAGAAGACGCCCTCCGGCCAGCCGTCGACGGACGAGGACTCGCTCGCCGAGCTCGCCGCGGACTACCCGCTGCCGAAGGCCCTGCTCGAGTACCGCGCGCTCGCCAAGCTGAAATCCACGTACACCGACAAGCTGCCGCGCATGGTGAACCCGCGCACCGGGCGCGTGCACACGACTTACTCGCAGGCGGTCGCGGTGACGGGCCGCCTCGCCTCGACCGAGCCGAATCTGCAGAACATCCCGATCCGCACGCCGCAGGGAAGGCGCATCCGCGAGGCGTTCATCGCGCCGCCCGGGTGGAAGATCGTCAGCGCGGATTATTCGCAGATCGAGCTGCGCATCATGGC
>DKBI01000313.1 GCA_002451175.1 Betaproteobacteria bacterium UBA6904 | reverse complement strand
GCGCATCATGGCGCACCTCTCGGGCGACGAGGGCCTGCGGCACGCATTCGCGCACGGACAGGACGTGCACCGCGCCACCGCCGCGGAGGTGTTCGGCCTGCCGCTCGAGCAGGTGAGCGACGCCGAGCGCCGCACGGCGAAGGTGATCAACTTCGGACTGATCTACGGCATGTCCAGCTTCGGGCTGGCGCAGAACCTCGGCATCGAACGCGCCACCGCGCAGGCCTACATCGACTCGTACTTCGCGCGCTATCCGGGCGTCAAGCGCTACATGGACGAAACGCGGGAGCGCGCGCGCCGCGACGGCCATGTCGAGACNNACCGCCGCCGACCTCATCAAGCTCTCGATGATCGCGGTGGACGACTGGCTCTCGCGCGAGGGCCTGGCGTCAAGGCTGCTCATGCAGGTGCACGACGAGCTCGTGCTCGAGGCGCCGGAGGCCGAGGTCGGGCGCATCTGCGATGGCGTTCGCGAACGCATGCAGAACGTCGCGGCGCTCAGCGTGGCGCTCGTCGCCGAAGTCGGCGTCGGGACGAACTGGGACGAAGCGCATTGAGCGCCTGAGCGGACGCGGCACGCCGCGCGCCTACCGCAGCGCGCCGAACACCTTCTTCAGCAGGTCGCTGCCCGCCTTGACCGGGTTCTCGCGAATGCGTTTTTCTTCCTCGCCGATCATGTAGAACAGGCCGTCGAGCGCCTTCTGCGTGACGTAGCCGTCGAGGCTGGCGTCCTGCTTGCTCACCAGGCCGAACTGCGCGCCCTTGCCGGCGTACTCGTTGTACTTCTCGGCGAGCTGCACCTTCTTCGTCGCCTGCTGCACGATCGGCAGGAACTTCGCGCGCAGCGGTTCCGAAGTCGTGCGGCGGAAATACTCGGTCCCCGACGTGTTGCCGCCCGTGAGGATTCCCTTCGCGTCCTGCACCGTCATCTGCTTGAGCGCGTCGACCAGCAGCGCCTTCGCCTCCGGCGCCGCCGCCTCGGCCGCGCGATTCATCGTCAGGATGAGCTCGTCCGCGTACTTGCCCATGCCAACGCCGCGCATCAGCTTTTCGTAGCGCCTCAGGGAATCCGGCAGGGGAATCTTGACCGCCGCGTTGCCGAAGAAGCCGTCGGTCCTGCCGAGCGCGCCGACGGCTGCGACGGCGCCCTTCTCGAGCGCGGCTTTCAGTCCGGCGCTTGCCTCCTGGTTGCTGACCTTGTCCAGCTGCGCCAGCGCGGGCGAATTCCAGGCGCAGGCGAGCACCGCAGAAACGATCATGCCTCGGAGGATTGCGGTCATCGGTGATCTCCCGGAGTAGCGGTCACGACCGCCAGCATATACCTGCCGGCCTGCCGCATGAAATTCCTATGCAGGCACGTCTTATGTACAACTCATTGACTAAAAAGGTTATTTCCAACCCGGCGACATCCCGCTGCATGGGAAATATGTACTTCTCGGTGCCTGGCGGCCGACCCGCCGCGGTCGCGTCAAGGACCCGAGAACCGCCTTAACCGACGGATTAGTAACGCATTCCTTCAAGCACAACAGCCAGTGCAGCGACCTGGCACGTCGCTTGCGTAGAACAGGGTGAACAGACGAAAGACAAAGCGCAAACCGGAGAACGTCATGAAAGCCACCCACAACACCGCTCGGTACCTCAGAAACGCCGCCCTCGTGTGCACCGCCCCGCTGATCGGGCTGGCCTACGTCGTCGCGCTGCCCTTCATCGGCCTGGCCGCCGGACTGTGGCTCGCCGCCAAGGCCTTTGCCGCCCACTGGACGACGACGGTCCGTTGGATGAGGAACGCGGCGCTGTTCCTGGTCGCGCCCATCTTCGGGCTCGCGTACGCCTTCGCGTTCCCGTTCGTCGGCGCCGGCCTGCTGGTGTGGCGGGCCACGCGGGTGGCTGCGTAGGGGCTGAAGAACCCGCACCCACCGCCATCGCGCCCACCGCAACCCGGAGAAGACGATGAACCGCGAACCCGAAATCCTGATCGTCGATGACGAGGAAGTCGTGCGGCGCAGTTACTTGCGGATCCTCGGCGGCGCGCAGTGCAAAGTCGACGCCGTGCTGAATGGCGACGAGGCCCTCCGCGCGATGGAAGGCCACGCCTACGACGTCGTCCTGCTCGATCTGCGCATGCCCGGAACCGATGGCATGAGCGTGCTCAGGACGATCAAACAGAAATGGCCGGAGAGCGAAGTAATCGTCATCACGGGCTACCCGAGCATCGAGACGGCGAAAGATTCGGTGCGCCTCGGGGCGTACGACTACCTCGCCAAGCCGGTCGGCCCGGACGAAGTCATCAGTGCAGCGCAGCGCGCGATGACGCGCAAGCGCTGGGCGCTGCGCTGCGAGACGTCCGACCGGACGCCTTCCCACGAAACCCCCAGAGGCCGCGAGGCGCACCCCAGCGCCTGCGCCTGCTGAACGATTTCATCCGAAACAAGGAGCTTGTCATGACAGCACTCAAGAAAGTCCTCGTGGTCGACGACGATCCGGTCGTCGGCAAGAGCTTCGACCGGGTTCTCACCGGCAAGGGCTACGCCGTGATCACCGCCGCCAGCGGGCCGGAAGCGCTGGACAGGCTGGCGCGGGAGGACTACGACGTCGTGTTCACCGACATCAAGATGCCGGGCATGAGCGGCATCGAGGTGGCCGAGCGCATCAAGGCGACGCGGCCCTGGCTGCCCGTGGTCATCGTCACCGGATACGGCAGCGACGAGAACCAGGCCAAGGCGAAGCAGGCCGGCGTCAGCGCCTTCCTGCACAAGCCGCTGTCGCCGGACATGATTGAACACAGCGCGCAGGCGGCGCTGATGCCCGCGCCCGCGGCTGAGGCTGCCGCTGCGGCGCCGGCCGCGGCGCTGGCCGTCCCGGCGCCGGCACCGGCTGCGGTTCCCGCTACAGAGTGGCGGCTCGGGACGTTTGCCAAGAACGTCGCCCTGTTCCTCGCGGCACCGTTCGTCGGCCTGGCCTACGTCGTCGCATTGCCCTTCGTCGGCGCGGCCGTGCTGGCCCGGATGGCATTCGGCGCATTCTTCAATCGCGACGGAAGGTTCGTGCGCTTCGTGAAGAACGCGGCGCTGTTCATCGGCGCACCGTTCATCGGCCTCGCTTACGCGATTGCCCTGCCCTTCGTCGGCCTCGGACTGCTCGCCCGGCAAGGTTACCGCGCCTTCACCAGAAAGACCGCCGACAAGTAGCGCGCCCGGTCGGCGGCAAAGCCCAGGGGGTGGCCGCGCCCACCCCCCGCGTCTTGCGAGAACGCAAGATTCAGCGCCACCGGGCATGCAATGCTGTCGTCGGTTTTGGGCTCTTTGACATGACCTGCAATACCCGCCCGGTCGTTCGCTCCATCGGAATCCGCGCACCTTTCGGAGGCATCGGATGGTCTTCCTAATCGTCGTCGTCACCGTCATCGTCTTCATCCTGGTCGATCTGGCGCTGCGCCTGTTCCTGCAGAAAAGGCACGCACTGAAGCTCAAACGGGAGCGGCAGGCCGCGCTCGACACGGGGCTGCGGCTCGACGTGTCCGACGAGGCGAAGACCCTGAAGCGTGTGGAGATCCGGGACGCCAAGGCGCGGATCCTGGCGGTCGATGACGAACCGGTGATTCTGGACAGCTTCCGCAAGATTCTCGCGGTGGCCGGTTACAGCATCGACACCGTGGAAAAGGGGCAGGAGGCGCTGGGTCTGGTTCTCCGGCACGACTACGACTTCGTCTTTACGGATCTGAAGATGCCGGAAATGGACGGGCTCGAGGTCACCAAGGCCGTCAAGCACCTGCGCCCCGACATCGACGTCATCGTGATCACC
Source organism: Betaproteobacteria bacterium UBA6904 (assembly GCA_002451175.1). Classification (GTDB taxonomy): domain Bacteria; phylum Pseudomonadota; class Gammaproteobacteria; order Burkholderiales; family SG8-39; genus 2-02-FULL-66-14. The sequence continues at coordinate 1,534 of DKBI01000313.1, read as the reverse complement.
GGCTATGCGTCGATCGAAACGGCGGTCGAGACCATGAAGTACGGCGCGATGGATTACGTACAGAAGCCGTTCACCGAGGACGAGCTGATCGCCTTCTTCAACAAGTGTCTGATCAAGCGCAACGACCGGATCGAGCAGCAGATGAAGCCGACGGTGCGCCTGATCACCCCGGCGACCAAGGAATCCGGCTCGCCGCGCGAGTTCAACGTTCCGGCGGGCGTGTTCGTGTCGCAGAACCACACCTGGGTCAACGTCGAAATGAACGGGGCGGCGCGCATCGGGCTGGACGACTTCGCCCGGAAGACCCTCGGCCGGGTGGACGGCGTCGAGCTGCCCAAGCCGGACACCGCGATCCGCAAGGGCGATCCGCTGTTCTCGATCCGGCACAACGCGCATGTGTTCAGCATCGCCTCGCCCATCAGCGGCCGGGTCACGGTGGTCAATGCGGAGCACGCCGAGCATCCGGAGTGGATTGGATCGAAACCGTTCGAGCTGAGCTGGATGTGCTGCATCGACCCGTCGAACCTCGCCGACGAGCTGCACGCGCTGAAGATCGGCGCGGAATCCGTGCACTGGTATCGCGAAGAGATCGACCGGTACGGACAGCTGCTCCAAGGGGTTGCCGGGGAGCGCTCGCCGTCCGAGGCGCCGGCCAAGAGCAAGGCCGAGCAGCATTACGCAGACGAAAAGCTCCTGCAGGAGTTCGCCCGGACCTTTCTCCTGAAGACACCGGCGTTCTAGGCGGGCCGGTCAGAAAGGCTGACCATGATCAGACTGCTTCTCGTTGCGGCGTGCGCTTGGGCGCTTGCCGCCTGTGCTCCGTCGGAGCGCATCAACACAGCCGCCGCCGCGGGCGCCGCCTCGCCGGTTGCGGCGTCTGCGGCAACGGCGAGTCCCGCCGCGCAGCCACGGTCCAGCGAACCGCCGGTGGAGATCCGCATCGCGTCGTCGGTCGGGGAGGTCGTATTCCACCACCAGGCGCACGTTGCGGATTTCGGGGTCGACTGCGCCGAGTGCCATCACCAGATCAATGCCAAGGCGCTCACGACGCCCCACCCCAACTACCTGCAGTCGTCCTGGGTCAACTGCAGGACCTGCCATGACGACTCGGGTCCGGCAAAGCCGGCGGCCTATTCCTGCGCGGCGTGTCATCGCACGAATCCGGCGCAGATCGCCGACGAGACGCTCAGCGCAAAGGTGGTCGTTCATCGCCAGTGCTGGAAGTGCCACGAGGTGGGCACCGGCCAACAGGCGAGCGAGGCCTGTGCCGCCTGTCACTCCGGAAAGAAGACGACATGAACATGGATCGAAGGACGTTTCTGAGAACGTCGGTCGCCGCCGTGCTGCCCGTGGCGCAGGCAGCCGCCCAGGCACCGAAGGAGAACCAGGAATTCGTCGGCGTGCTGGTCGACACGACCCGCTGCATCGGGTGCCGGTCGTGCGAAGTCGCCTGCTCGGAAGCCAACGGCAATTTCGTCCCGGACGTACGGGCCGACCGCGCGCTCGAGGCGGTTCGCGACACCAGCGACAAGCA
>DKBI01000183.1 GCA_002451175.1 Betaproteobacteria bacterium UBA6904 | reverse complement strand
GTGCTGGTGTTCGTCACCGTCAGCGGTACCCGGCGCGGCCAGCTGCTGCAGGAGGTGTTCGCGCGCAAGATCTTCGCCGAGCGCAGTGAGACTGCGCCGCTGAGTGCGATCCAGATCACCACTGCCGCTGGCGTGTGCGCGGCAGTCGACCTGTTCCGCGAGGGCAGGCTGCCGCAGCGCGGCTTCGTCCGCCAGGAGCAGATCGAACTGCCGGCGTTCCTCGACAATCGCTTCGGCCGCGCCTACCAGCAGTCGCGCCAGATCGAGTCGATCTACTAGGAAGCTCTACGCAGCATGAGCGGCAACAGGCACATCGAAGCCGAGATCGTGAAGGCGCTTGAGCAGGCGGCGGATGGTCTTGGAGCGATCCTGGCGGTCGAGGAAGTCGGCTCCGAGGTCGGTGTATTCGACGCCGTCGCGCAGCATGTGGTACGCGGCGGTCAACATCGAAGCGGCCACCGCCAGGATGGCTTTCTTGGCGCCGCGGCGAGCCTTGATCCTGAGGAACTGCGCGCGCAGGTAGCTGGTCTTCACGCGTACCGCGGCCCAGGCGGCGGTGACCAGGGTGGTCTTGATCCAGGTTCCGCTTTTGCGAACCCGCGTGCTGCGGCGCTTGCCGGCGCTTTCGTCGCTGCGAGGGCACAGCCCGGCCCAGGAGACCAGCTGCCCGGCCGTGGGGAAGCGCGACATGTCCACGCCGATCTCCGCCAGCACGACGTTGGCCGTCAGATCAGAGATCCCGGGCATCGTCGTGAGCAGGCGGGCGCGCTGCCGGATCGGCGCCAGCGCTTTTCCCACGGCCGCGTCCAGCTCGGCCAGGGTGCGCTGCAGTGCATCGACCACCTGAAGGTGCAGTCGCAGCATCGTGCGGTGGTGTTCGGTGATGCGCCCGCGCAGCGCCTCGCGCAGCTCGGCGGACTTGTTGCGCGCCGTGCCCTGCGCCAGTGCGGCCAGCGCCGCCGGATCGGTCTGACCGGCCACGATGGCATCGAGCATCGCACGCCCGCTCTTGCCCAGCACGTCCGACAGCACGCTGCCGAGCTTGAGGTTGGCGTCTTCGAGCACCTTCTGGATGCGCAGCGAGTGCTGCGAGACCTCCCGCACGAGTTGCTTGCGCGTGCGGGTGAGATCGCGCAGTTGCTGGATGGCCTGCGGCGGCACGAAGCTGGCGCGGATCAGGCCGTGGGCCAGCAGGTCGGCGATCCACATCGCGTCGTTGACGTCGGTTTTGCGACCGGGCACGTTGCGGATGTGCGCGGCGTTGGCCAGCACCAGCTCGAACTCGCCTTCGAGCACGTGCCACACCGGCTTCCAGTACACGCCCGTGGCCTCCATCGCCACATGGGTGCACGAGTGCTCGGCCAGCCAGTCGGCCAGCGCAAGCAACTCCGAGGTCGTGGTGCCGAAGCTGCGCACCTCCTGGTGCATCGGCGGCGAGACGCAGCGCACGCAGGCCACGATGCTGTCCTTGTGCACATCCAGTCCCGCGCAGCGCGTATAGAGCACTTGCATGAGAACCTCCTTGCGGCCGCGGGGCGCAGCAGGCAGTCCTCGTCGTCGAACTCTACTAGCCGTGCTTCGGGGCGTTGCCGCCCTCTGCCACATTGCGGGGTGCTCGCAGGACTGCGGGTCCAACTACTGAACGGGCTATTCGCACCAAGGAAAGGCCGACCTCGTCAGCCACGCCCCGCACCATCGTATGCCCACGCGCCAACGCCGGCCAGCCACCGCACCCGCTTCATCCCGCGGGGACGGGCTCGCCCGATGGCGAACTACTGAGTGACGCCCCGCTAGCGGGTCGGCGGCCCGCAGCGCGTCGCGAGCAACGCAGGAGCCACGAGCATGCATGTCGTCGTCTACGGAGCCGGTGGAATCGGCGGCTATTTCGGCGCGCGTCTGGTCGGCGGTGGCACGCATGTCTCGTTCGTCGCGCGCGGAGCGCACCTCGAGGCCATCCGCTCGCAGGGGCTGCGCATCGAGAGCGCGGCCGGCGATGCGCTGGTTCATCCGGATGCGACGAGTGACGACCCGGGGACGCTGGCGCCGGCCGACGTGGTACTGCTGACGGTCAAGCTGCCCGACGTTGCGGCGGCGATCGAGCAACTGCCATCGCTGGTCGGCCCGCAGACGGTGGTGTTGCCGCTGCAGAACGGCATCGAGGTCGCCGACCTGCTTGCCGCCAAGCTCGGTGCCGCGCCGGTGGCGCTCGGCGTCGCGTTCATCGGCGCGAAGATCGCGGCGCCCGGCGTGGTCCGCCACGTCGGAGAGCTTGCGCGGCTGCGCTTCGGCGCGCTGCAGACCGCCCAGGCACCGATGCTGCGGCGGTTTCTCGAGGCCTGCCACCGCGCGCGCATCGACGCCGCGATGGTCGACGACATCCGCCGCGTAGCGTGGGAGAAATTCGTCTTCCTCGTCGGACTGAGCGGGCTGACGACGCTTGCGCGCCAGCCAATCGGCGTCGTCCGCAGCGACCCCGCGCTGCGCGCGCTGCTCGCCGAGGCGATGGACGAAGTAGCCGCCCTTGCCCGCGCGAGCGGTACCGCGCTGCCCGCGGACTTCGTCGCGCGTCAGCTGGCGTTCGTCGACACGCTGCCCGCAGCCCAGAAGGCGTCGATGCTGTACGACCTCGAAGCGGGTCGGCCGCTCGAGTTGCCGTGGCTGTCCGGGGCGGTCGTGCGGCTGGCGGCGGCGCACGGGCTGGCCACGCCGGTCAATCGCATCGTTGCAGCGGCGCTCGGCCCGTGGACGGCCGGCGCCCCGACGCCGCCGTGACACCGATGCGCGCCGACCAGTTGCTCGTCGAGCGTGGCCTCGCACCGACGCGCTCGGCTGCGCAGCGACTGATCGAGCGCGGCGCGGTGCGCTGGCGCACCGCGGCCAGTGCGGCGTGGCGACAGCCCCGCAAGGCCGAAGATCTGCCCGAGGCGTGCGCAATCGAAATCACGGACGATGCCGAGCTGCGCTGGGCCTCGCGCGGCGGACTCAAGCTCGATGCCGCGCTGGCCGATGCCGGGATCGACGTCGCCGGCCGGCGTTGTCTCGATGTCGGCCAGAGCACCGGCGGCTTCACCGACGTGCTGCTGGCGCGCGGCGCGGCGCATGTCGTGGGCGTCGACGTCGGTCATGGGCAGTTGCACCCGCGGCTGCAGGCCGACCGTCGTGTCACCGCGATCGAACGCGTCAACGCTCGACATCTGGTGCCGGCCGACCTCCGCGCGGCCTGGCCTGACGGTGGCTTCGAGCTGATCGTCGGCGACCTCTCGTTCATCTCGGCCACGCTCGTCTTGCCGGCGCTGGTGCCGCTGCTGGCGGCGGGCGGCGACCTGCTGCTGCTCGTCAAGCCACAGTTCGAACTGCAGCCTGAACTGATCGGCAAGACCGGCCGCGTGAAGGACGCCGGCACGTACGCGCTCGTTGAGGCGCGCCTGCGCGCAGCGTGCGACGCGGCCGGGCTCGCCGTGATCGGCTACTTCGACAGCGCAGTGGCCGGCGGCGACGGCACCCGCGAATTCTTTGTGCATGCCAGACATGCATCCGCAGCAAAGGACCCGACATGACCGCGCCGCTGATCAGCCTGGAGTTCTTCCCGCCGAAGACGCCCGAAGGCGCCGCGAAGTTCGTCGCTGCGCGGCACGAGCTCTACGCGCTGAAGCCGCAGTACTGCTCGGTCACCTACGGCGCCGG
>DKBI01000066.1 GCA_002451175.1 Betaproteobacteria bacterium UBA6904 | reverse complement strand
TCCGCGGGAATCTGCAGGACCGCGACGTCGGTGCCCGGGTCCGAGCCGACGAGGCGCGCGGCCAGCCGCCGGTTGTCCTTCAGCGTCACCGCGACCTCGCTCGCGTCCTTGATGACGTGATGGTTGGTGATGACCAGCCCCTGCTTCGCATCGACGATCACGCCGGAACCGGCGGAGAGCTGCGGCTGCGGCGCCTGCAGGCCGAAAAAGCGCCGGAAGAACGGGTCGCGCAGCAGCGGGTTCTGCTCCTCGGGCGAACGGACCAGCACGGCGATGTTGACCACGGCGGGCGCGACGCGCTCGATCACGGGCGCGAGCGTCGGCAGGCCGTCGCGCGTGGCGATCCCCGGCAATTGGGCCCCTGCCTCGAGGCCGACGATCGCCAGCAGGGCGATGAATAACTTTTTCAGCATGGGTGCAGTCTAGAGGAGGTGGGGACGGCGATGCCGGTCGTCAAGTCCCCATGGCCGCGAGCAGCGCCAAAGCGAGCGCCTGCGTCGCCACCATCGTCCAGCCGACCTGCTTGAGCCGCTTCGTGGACGGGGCGAGGCGATTCAGGACGAGGACGCCGGCGAGCGGCAGGCAGGCGGCCACCGCCACCGGCCGCCAGGCCGGGACCGTCACCGTGACGACCAGCACCGCGAACAGCGCGAAGCGCGTGGCCAGGGGCGCGACCCATTGCACCCAGGGCGTCGAGCCCGTCACCCGCGATTTGATCGCGTGGACGCACAGGGTGGAGACGATCGTCGCGACGAACCACAGGACCGGCGGGCCGTAGAGCATCAGGCCAGTCACGCCGCCCGAGGCAGCGACCGGCAGGTGCATCGCCGCGAACGCGGCGGCCGCCAGGCATTCGCCCCCGAGCGTCTTCAGGCGCTTCGCCACGACGAGCGGCAGCAGGCCGGCAACGCAGAGCGCCGGCACGAGCGCAAGCCAGCGCGCCGCATCGGGTGCCAGCCAGAAGGCGCCCAGCCCCGCCAGCGAGCCGAGGCCGGCACGCAGCGCAAGTTGCCGCCCCGCGGGCACCCGCAATTCCTCCTGCAGGCGCTTGCCCCGCACGCCGAGCAGCAGCAGCAGCGGCTCGTTGGCAATGAACAGGCCGATCGCCGCGGCGGCGAAGAGAAACGACGCGAGCCCCGGCGCGCCGAGGACCAGCCCGCTGAGGAGCGGAAAGCCAAGCTGGGCGTACGCCCCGTGTTCCCGAGGCAGCAGATAGCGGTCCCTCACCCGCCGAACATACCCTCTATTTGGGGTCAGACCCCAATTGGGGTCTGACCCCAATCGTCCAATCGCCCCGCCGTTCGTCGGGTGCGCAGGCGGTTCATGCCTCCCGGCCGGCGCTTCGTCGCAATCCCGTGGCGACCCGGGGGAAGGATGCCTAAATTGTTCCCATGCCAAGCCAATTCACCGGGAGAAACACCATGAACGCCAAGCACCTCGTTGCGACGCTCGCCCTGACGCTCGCCGCCGGCGTCACGTTTGCCGCCCTGAAGCAAGCCCCGGTCGAGATCCCCCGCGCGGCGCTGCCGACCCCCGCGCTNNGCGCAGGTCGCGCGCATCGTCGTGACGGCGAAGCGCGGCACGGTCCAATCGCCGCTCGCGGCGGCGAGTCAGTAGGGCATCTCCCGGCGGCGCCTTACTCGGCGCCGGCGGCCTTCGCCAACTGTGGCGCCCGATCGAGGCGGTACAGCACCATCACCAACCCCACAGACGCACCGGCCAGCAGCAGCGGGCCGAACAGCCAGAACAGCAGTGGCACCGCGAAATAGTAGGCGCGCATGCCCAGGCCGTAGAAGCGGCCTGCGCGGTTGAGGTGAATGGCGACGTGCCCGGGCGTGATCGCCGCGTGCCCCTTCGCGAGCGGCACGTTGATCAGGTAGCCGACGTGGTTGAACACGCGGATCGACATGGTGAAGCTGAAGAACGCGACGAACAGGTCGACGAGGAGCAGGAGCAGCTTCACCGTCCAGATCTCGGGGTGCTTCGCGCCGAGAAAATTCACCGCATGCCAGGTCGCCTCGAGCTTGTCGCCCTGCCCGCTGAGCGTTAGCACCCCGATGATCATGAGGACCGCGGTCGATGCGAGAAACGTCGCCGCCATGGTCGAATTGCGCAGCGTCTGGACCGCGAGAATGTCGCGGCCCTCGCGCATCACGCTGTCCACCCACGCCACGCGGGCGAGACGGTTCACCGCCTGCACCGTGTAGGCGGGATCGCGAATCTCCTTGCGCCGCAGCCAGACGTGATACGCGAGCAGCAGCCCGCTGCTGCCGGCGAAGGCGGCCAGGTCGGTGAGAAAGTTCGCGAGAGGCATCGTCGTTCCGGCGCTCAGGCGCCCGGGAACTGTGCCGGGTGGAACCCCGGCCGCAGATACATGAGCCAGCCCCCCAGCAGGGCGGGCGGCGAAATCCAACGGCCGGGCGCGAGCAGCCGCCGCGCGCCTCGCCACCACGTCGCCAGGCGCCGGTCCGGCGCATCGTGGCGCACGAGCACGTCCACGACGCGCAGCACGCAAATCACGCCGACGACGCTCACCGCCGCAAGCGCGCTCGTGCGCGCGGCCCAGCCCCCACCGCCTGTGTTCCTCAGCAGATCGAATACCACCGCCCGGTGATTCAGCTCGTCCCGCGCATGCCGCTGGAATAGGCGCGCCGTGCGGTCGGAGCGGATCGCCGACCGGCGACCGGCACGCAAGTAGCTGAGCGAAAGCAGCGCCGACAGGTGCTCGCAGGCGGCGGCGGCCGCCAGCCGCCCGCCCCGCGGCAGCCAGCGCCGCGCGAAATCCGCCGCGCGACGCACCGGCGCAAGCGCCGCACGCGCGTCCACCCCTTGTGCCGCCAGCCGCCGGTTGAAGCCGTGGTGCAGGCGGCTGTGCTCGCCCTCCTCGCGAATGAACGCTGCGCACACCACCGCGGATGCCTCGGCCGCCGCTCGTGAGAGACTGTCATGCACCGCCCCGATGACGAACCGCTCCACTTCCGGCGCAATCAGGCTCATGGCCTCGAGAAAGCGCGTCTCGAAGGCATCGTCCGCGCACCAGTAGCGCGGCACCTCGGTCTGCCACGCCTCGTCGGCCGACGCCCGCCTGTCGCTCATCGGCGCTCCCGCCGGCCGGCGCCCGGCAGGGCAAACGTCATGGGATCCAGAACCACGCCGTTCTCGCCGCTGTAGACATCGAACCGCACGACCGACCCGTTCGCATCCATCAGGGTCATGACGCGCGCCGTCGCGCGCCCATCGGCCAGCCGCGTCACGCGCTCTACGCGAATCGCGCGCAGCAGGCTTGCGTCGGGCCGGTAGAACTCGACGCGCAGCGGCAGGCGCAGCGCGGGCGCGATCCAGCTGCGCACGCGCGCCACCGGGCCTCGCCCGCCGCGTGAATCCACGACGACGCAGTCGTGACCGAGAACGGTCTCGTCTCGCACACGCGACTGCCGCGGCCAGCGCCACCATTCGCCGAGCAGGTCCCAGGGCACGAGACCGCCGTCGAACACCGGCGCGTACACGTCCGCCACGGTTGCGGGCGCTTCATCACCCGCCCGGTAGTGCATCGCGCGCGTCGCCGCGCCCGCGGCGGCCTCGACCACGATTGCCTGGTCGTGCCATGTGACGGGCGCCAGCGCACGGATCAGCAGCCGCTGCCTCGTCTCGTCCCGCTGTCCTGCGAGCAGCACGCGCAGCGGCTCAGCCTTCTCCTCGCCGTGGCGCGCGAGGGTCGCGCGCAGCCGAAAGCCCTCGGTCCGGGTCGCCTGCTCCACGGCAGCCACCAGGTCCTGCGCGGACAATTCGGCCGACCCCGCAGGCGCGCCGGCGCCCAGCAGGAATACGGGCCACAGCATCGCCGCAAGCCAGCGCGCCCGCGTCATTCGTGCCTCAGCGCCGCGTTCGGCGCCAGGCGCGAGGCGCGCAGCGCGGGATAGATCCCGCCGATCGCGCCAAGCCCGACCGACAGCCCGAGCGCCGCGACCAGCAGTCCCGGCGTGAACACGCCGTCGATCTTGCCGCGCAGCAGCACCATCTGCTCGAGCCCGAGCACGCCGAGCGCGCCGAGCGCGATGCCGAGCAGGCCGCCGGCCGCCGACACGGCGATGGACTCCAGGAGCACCAGCCACACGACGCGGCGCCGGCGCCAGCCGACCGCGAGCAGCACGCCGATCTCGCGCGTGCGCTCGTTGACGCTCATCAGCATGGTGTTGAACACGCCGAGCGCGCCGACCAGCCCCGCAATGAGGATGGTCGCCGCGCTCATCGCCTTCGAGATGCGCACGATGGCGTTCTCCTGGACGAGCTGGCCCGACGTGATGGCGGCGAACCCCGGCATCTCGCGGCGCACCGCATCACGAACCGCCTCCGCGTCGCGCTCGGTGGCGCCCGGCGCAAGCTTCAGGTTGAGGATGTTGACCTTGCCGGCCTTGTCGTTCACGCGCTGCGCCTGCGCGAGCGACATCAGCACGGCGCCGTTCTCGACCAGCGCGGCGCTGCGGAAGATGCCGACGACGCGGAAGCGCTCCGACTCGAGCAGGATCGCATCGCCGACCTTCGCGTGCACGAGCTCCGCGGCGAGCGCGCCGAGCACGACCGAGCGCTCGTCGCCGTCGAGCGGCCAGCGCCCCTCGCGGAGCTCGAGGTGGTCCCAGAGAAAGCTGCCGTGCTCCCAGCCGAAGACGAACATCGGCGGGCCGTCGCCGACGCTCAGCATCTCGCTCAGCAGGCCGGCCACCTGCGCGACCCGCGGCAGCGCGGCGAGCCGCGCCTGCGGCTCCGCCGCCGTGAACGGTGCGGGCAGCGTGTTCACGCTCGCCACGCGAGTGACGATGAGGTCGGTGCCGCGCGCGTCGTTGGCGCGCTGCCAGCTCGCCTCGAAGCCCCATGCGATGCTCGTCAGGGAAACGATGGCCGCGATGCCGATGGCGATCGCCGCGATCGTCAGTGCCGATCGCGCGGGCCGCCGGACCAGATTGTTGAGCGCGAGGTCCCAGTAGGTCATGCGTCCTGCCGCGCCCCGGCCACGACGCGCCCGTCGCGCATCGCCACCACGCGATCGGCGCGCGAGGCCACGCCGGCATCGTGGGTCACCATGAGCACCGTGAGATTGCGCGCCGCGTGCAGCGCGCGAAGCAGATCGAGCACCTGTGCCGCGCTGCGGGTGTCGAGACTGCCCGTGGGCTCGTCCGCGAGGATCAGCTCCGGATCGTTCGCCAGCGCCCGCGCGATGGCCACCCGCTGGCGCTCGCCCCCGGAGAGCTGCGCGGGCCGCTTGGCGAGGCGCTGCTGCAGCCCTACCCCGGCAAGCAGCCCCGCCGCCCGCTCGGCGCGCTCGCCGCGGCTCCAGGGCATCTCGAACATCGGCACCTGCACGTTCTCCAGGGCGGTCAGTGTCGGCAGCAGATGGAATGACTGGAACACGAACCCCAGGCGCTGCGCCCGGAACGCGGCGAGATCCGGCAGCTCGGTGTAGTCGGTGCCGCGGTAACGCACCTGTCCTGCGTCCGGCTGCTCGAGCGCGCCGACGATCTGCAGCAGCGTCGTTTTGCCGCTGCCGCTCGGACCCATGAGCGCCACGAATTCGCCTGCGGCGACCGACAGGCTCGCGCCGTCGAGCGCGCGAATCTCCCCGCCGTCGAAGAACTTGCCCAGGCCGTCGGCGTCGATCAGTGGCGGCCTAGCGTTCGCGTGCCCTGCAGATTGCAGCTCGAGTCCTCCGCGCAACGTTAAGGCTGAACCCGCGCCACCGTGCGCGCAGCGGGTGCGAAGCGCTTCTCGACGAGGTCCGCATCGTCGAAATGGCGGCGCCCGATGAACGCGGTCGGATGACGGCCCCATTGGCGCATCGTGCCGGGACTCGCGATGCCCATGGGCCAGAAGAACGCGCGCTCGGGGCGCTCCGTGCCGCTCACCAGCGCATCCGGGCCGAACACGCTGCGCGTATGGCCGTCCGGCGTGGGCAGCGCACGCAGATCGTCGTCTTCCGCGAATCGGTACGCTTCGCCCCGCGCGGCGTCGGCCGCTCGCACGCCGACGATGTAGTGCGAGCGCGAGGCGATGCGCACGCTCACGCGCTCCGCCGCGTCGAGCGCCGGCAGGGTGGCCGGGATCAACGCCCATTCCTCGGAAGGATTGGGCGCGGGCAGCGGCCGCACCGACGCCGTCGGAAAGAACATGTGGTAGCAGCCGCAGGGATGTATGGAGTCGTAGACGAGCGGCCGGCCGTCGGTGTCGAGCGTTACCCGGAGCACGACCCCGTCGAGCTTGCCGGCGAGCAGGTCGGGGGTGCGCTCCGCGGGCCGCTCGGGAAACCAGGCCGTGTACACGAGCTGCGGCAGTTTTCGCCCGTCGAAGCGCGTGTACGCCAGCCGGCGGTAGACGGTCGGCGTCGCCGTGTCGACTTCCGGTGCCGAGGCGCCGCGCCAGACGAGAGGCCCGAACTGGTCGTGCGCGCCGGTCGTCTCGATCTCGTACTGCGGCGCATAGGCGTCGAAGAGGGTCTCCAGATCCCGCCCCTCGAGACGCGGCACGCCGAGCGGATCGCGCGTCGCCCGCGCGAGGACTTCCCGCACCTGCGCGGCGGTGACGCGCGCCCGCGCCGGCTCGTAACGGCGCAGGTTCGTGCCATGCGCCTCTCCGCTCGAGGCCTTGCGAAACATCTCCTCGGCCTCGCGATGCCAGCCGTCCACGCCCACGGAAAACGGGATGCGCATCAGCGCATAGAGCCCGGTGTCCCGCGCCCAGGCTGCATAGTCGTCAGGCACGCGGGCCCGCTCGAGCAGCGCCTCGCGCTGCGCTGCGCCCGTCAGATTCTCCTTCGCCAGCAGCGCGCCGCACCGCGCGACGTGCGTCGCGATCTCGTCGCGCGCCCTGACGCCCAGTTGCTTGATTGCCGCATCCGGCAGATTGCGCACCTCGTAGCGGCGCGCGGTCTGATCGAGCGCCGCCAGGCGCGCCGTCCACGCCTCGAAGGCCGCCTCGCCGCCGGCCGATGCTTCCTCGCGCAGCGACGCGGAGAACCGGTCGGCGCGCAAATAGGCAAAGCCGGGAATGCGGTACGCGCTCGCGTCGCGAACGCCGGCCGCATCGATCGCCTCGTCGAGCGCCGCGTACCAGGCGGCGCACGCGGCGGCGCCGTCGGGCGCTGCAGCAGGCGCGCTCGTCCGAGGCTCGAGGCTCGTGCAGCCGGCGGCGAACAGTGTGGCCATGCCGAGCGCAACGATGCCGGCACGGAAGCCGCCGGCCTGCGGTGAATAGGGCAGTGTGGTCGTGTGCATTCAGCTGACGGAACAAGAAGCGGACAACCTCGAGTGCGCGCGCCCTGAGGGCGCGCACCCGCCGCGGTTGCGCTATTTTGTTACGCCTTGCTGTCGGCTGCCTGACGCGGGCAGTGGCGGCCCGCCGGCGCGGCGCGCCGGGATGCGTTCAGGCGCGCATGCGCCGCCGCAAGTCGGCGGCGAGGGCCTTGAAGCGTTCCTGGGCCGTGGCGTCGAACTCGTCGCGCTCGACGCGCTCGAAATCCGCCGCCATCTCGTCCTGCTCGTTCGGCGGAATCGCGTGCTCGGCCATCATGTAGAGGATGTGGTCTTCCTTCTCGATGTGGTGGCGCAGCAGCCCCACGTAGGCGAGCGCGTTGCGCGCGATCGCCGCCTTCGCCTGCGCATCGCCCGCCTTCAGGCGCACCGCGCCGTCGTGCAGCTCCCGCGTGAAGGCGCGCGCCTCCTCGTGCTCCATGAGCATCATGCCGACCGGCCCCTGGTCCTCGGGAAAACCGTGCCGCGCCATCGCCTTGAACAGGATGCCCTCCTCCTTGCGGTGGTGGTAGTCGTCCGCGTAGCCGCGGATGAACTCCGCCGCGCCGAGGAAGAACTCGGCCGGCACGTCGGTGCCCGAATCGAGCGCCTGCGCGCCCTCCTCCAGCACGTCGAGCACGCTCTCGATGATCCGGTGCTCCGCCATCAGGATGTCGGTCGCGATCATCTCAGCCCCTCTGCCGCACGATCTGGTAGGCGCGCAGCACGTAGCCCGCCGCCGCGAAGCCGCTCCAGATGTGCACCAGCCGCGAGAAGGGGAAGACGAGGAAGATCGTCATGCCGAGCGCGAGGTGCAGCTTGAAGATCAGCGCCACGTCGGTGAGGTAGCTCGCCGCGTCGCCGCGCAGGGTGACGATGTGCTGCGCCCAGTTCACGAGCTTGATCATCTCCGCGCCGTCCAGGTGCTGCATCGACACCGTGATGCTGACCAGCCCCAGCAGCAGCTGGCCGAGCAGCAGGAACAGCACGACGAGGTCCATGGTGCGCGTCGTCGCGCGGATGCGCGGCTCGGTGAGCCGCCGGTGCACGAGCAGCACGAGGCCGGCGAGGCACAGGAGGCCCGCCGCGCCGCCCGCGACGATGGCGAAGAGCTGCTTCGCGGCCGGCTCGACGCCGATCGCGTGCCAGAACGCCAGCGGCGTGAGCAGCCCGAACAGGTGCCCGAAGAAGATGCCGAGCACGCCGATGTGGAACAGGTTCGATCCCCAGCGCAGCTGGCCGCGGCGCAGCAGCTGGCTCGAGTCGCTCTTCCAGGTGTACTGCTCCCGGTCGAAGCGGATCAGGCTGCCGACGAAGAACACCGCCAGGCAGATGTAGGGATACAGGCCGAACAGAAACTGGTGAACGTACGATTCGAAAGTCACGGCAAACCTCCTTTCAGCGGGCGCGCGGCACGAACTGCATCACGGAGGACTTCGGCGGTTTCGTCGACCCGCACGAGGACGCGGCGCCGGGCCCGAAGATCACCTCCGTGTCGATCCATTCCTCGTCGATGCTCTTTTCCTCCTGGCGGGGCCGGTCCTTGCGGGCGCGCAGCCCGGACTCGCCGGTCCAGGCGAGCAGCGCGGCGAACACGGCGCTGTAGCGGCTCTCGCGGTCGCGCAGCGCCTCGCCGATCTCGCGGACGATGTGCGCGCAGTCGGCGAGCGTCTCGCGCGCCTCGGCCTCGGGGCGCAGCGACAGGAACTCGAGGAGCGCCGGCAGGTAATCCGGCAGCTCCCGCGTCGCCAGCTGGTAGCCGGCGCGCTGGTAGACCTGCTTCAGGTCGACCATCGCCGGGCCGCGGTCGCGCGACTCGCCGTGCAGGTGCTCGAAGAGGTTGAGCGAGGTGAAGCGGCCGCGGTCGAACAGGCCGACGTAGCGCTCCTCGAGATCCATCGCATCGCCTTCGGTCAGCTCGACGACCAGCTCGGCGAGGGCGGCGAGCGCCGGCTTGCCGAAGCGGCGCTCGGCCTGCAGCGCCGCCGCGATCTCGGGCAGCGCGCCGCGCAGTTCCCGGCTCGGGTAGGCGAGCAGCACGCCCAGGGCTTTGAGTGAACGGTTCATGGTCGCTCCTAGGCCGAGACCTTGATGGGGATGGTCTTGCGGCGCCCGCCGAACAGGCTCGTCTCCGAGGTGCCGCCGGCGCTGGCGTTGCCGAAGCTGAAGCCGCAGCCGCCGCGCAGGTCGTAGGCGTCCTCCGCGTACTCGCGGTGCGTGGTCGGCAC
>DKBI01000258.1 GCA_002451175.1 Betaproteobacteria bacterium UBA6904 | reverse complement strand
CCTCAGCCGGGCGAACATCAGGGCGCCAGCCGGCCGCTGGCCAATCGCAGCACGCGGCATCGGTGGGATTCGATCAGTGGCTCGTCATGCGTCGCGATGAGCACTGCCACGCCCACTTGGTTGAACGACAGGAAGATGTCCAGGATCTCGCGCGCCGACGCGGCATCGAGGTTCGCCGTCGGCTCGTCGGCGACGAGAATCGAGGGCCGGTTGACGACGGCGCGCGCAATGGCGAGGCGCTGCTGCTCGCCGCCGGAGAGCTGAATCGGGTTGGCGCGTTCGCGACCGAGCAGACCGACCTTGTCGAGCGCCGCGCGCGCGCGGCGCTCGGCCTCCTTGGGCGGGTGGTCGCTGAACGCGAGCGGCAGCGCGACGTTGTCGTACACGCTGCGGTCATACAGCAGCTTCTGGTCCTGGAACACGAGCCCCAGACTGCGGCGCAGNNCCCGACGGGCCGGCGACGAAGACGAATTCGCCGGTCGCAATCTCGAACGTAATGTCCGCCAGGCCGCCCTGGCCGCCCGGGTAGCGCTTGCTGACACCGGTGAAGCTAATCAACCAACGCCTCGACGAAGTCGCGCGCGGCGAACGGCCGCAGGTCGTCGATGCCCTCGCCGACGCCGACGAAATACAAGGGCAGCGGCTGCGCGCGCGGGCTGCCCGCGCGGTTCTGCGCGATGGCGCAAACGATGCCCCCTTTCGCCGTTCCGTCCAGCTTGGTCAGGACGAGGCCGGTGAGCCCGAGCGCCGCGTCGAAGGCCTCGACTTGCGCCAGCGTGTTCTGGCCGGTGTTCGCGTCCAGGACGAGGACGACTTCATGCGGCGCGCCCGGCAGCGCCTTGGCGATGACGCGTTTCACCTTGCGGATCTCGTCCATCAAATGCAACTGCGTCGGCAGGCGGCCCGCGGTGTCGGCGATCAGTACATCGACGCCGCGCGCGCGTGCCGCGCTCACCGCGTCGAACATCAGCGCGGCGGGGTCGCTGCTGTGCTGCCCGATGACCGGCACCCCGTTGCGCTCGCCCCACGCGGCCAGCTGCTCGCGCGCGGCGGCGCGAAACGTGTCTCCGGCGGCGAGCATGACGCTGCAGCCCTGCATCTGCAGCCATTTCGCGAGCTTGCCGATGGACGTCGTCTTTCCGGAACCGTTCACGCCGGCGACCACGATGACGAACGGCTTGTGCGCGTGCGGGTCGAGCGTCCGTTCGAGCGGCGCGACGAGCGCCAGCAGTTCGTCCTTGAGGGCGCCCTTGAGCTGCGCACCGTCCTCGAGCCGGTCCTTGCGCGCGCGCGCGCGCAGCCGGGTGATGAGCGCCTCGGCCGTCTCGACCCCGCAATCCGCGGTGATCAGCGCCGTTTCGAGTTCCTCGAACAGCGCTTCGTCGATGACGCGACGGCGCAGCAAGGTGTCGAGGCCGCCGCCCAGCGCTTGGCGCGTGCGCGCCAGCCCCGCCTTGAGCCGCGTCGCCCAGGAGACCGCTGCTAACATGGATGCGTGAATTCTAGCAAAGGCCCTGCGGCGTCTTCGGGGCGTGGACGCGTGCGCATCATCGCCGGCAGCTACCGCCGCCGCTGGATCAACGTGGTGGCGCGACCCGACCTGCGGCCCACGCCGGACCGGGTGCGCGAGACGCTGTTCAACTGGCTCGGCCAGGATCTGACCGGGCTGCGCTGCCTGGATCTCTATGCCGGCAGCGGCGCACTCGGTTTCGAGGCCGCCTCGCGCGGCGCCGCGCGCGTCGTGCTGGTGGAGCGCGACCGCGCGGCGCTCGCGCAGCTGGCGGACAACCGGGCGCTGCTCGACGCGCGGCAGGTGGAGATCGTGGCCGAGGAGGCGCTGCGCTATCTCGAGCGGGCGCGCGAGCGCTTCGACGTGGTTTTCCTCGATCCGCCCTTCAGGCAGAATGCCTGGCCAGCGCTTGCCGCGGCGTTGCCGCCGCGACTCGCGCCCGGCGCGCGCATCTACCTCGAGGCGCCTCGGGCCGTGGCCGCCGAGACGCCCTGGCGCGAATTGCGCAAGGCGCGCGCGGGGGGAGTGAGCTACCAACTGCTGCAATGGGATGCCTATGATCCGAGCGGTTTACCCGGGAACGTTTGATCCGCTGACGCGCGGGCACGAGGAACTCGTGCGTCGCGCCTCGACGCTGTTTCACACGCTGGTGCTGGGCATCGCGGACAGCCGGGCCAAGCGGCCGTTCTTCAGCCTCGAGGAGCGCATCGAGATGGCGCGCACGGTGCTCGCGGACTGCCCGAACGTGTCGATCGTCGGCTTCAGCGGCCTGCTCATCGACTTTGCGCGCCACCAGAGCGCGCGCGTCATCGTGCGGGGCTTGCGTGCAGCCTCGGATTTCGAGTACGAGTTCCAGCTCGCGGGCATGAACCGCAACCTCGATCCGGCGATCGAGACCGTGTTCCTCACGCCGTCGGAGCAGCACATGTTCATCTCCGGCACGCTGGTCCGCGAAATCGCGAGTCTCGGCGGCAACGTCGCCAAGTTCGTGCACCCGTACGTGTGCGCCAAGCTGACCGAGAAGGTGCGCGCCGAACGCAGCTAGCGGCGCGAAATCAGCGCTGGCAGTGCGGGCAGTAGTAGGTCGCTCGCTGTCCCTGGACGATGCGGCGGATCGGCGTCCTGCAGCGGCGGCACGGTTCCCCATCGCGGCCGTAGGTGTAATAGCGCGTCTGGAAACATCCCAGCGCGCCCGCGCTGTCGACGTAATCCCGCAGGGACGAGCCGCCGGCGAGAATCGCCGCGCGCAGTGTCTTCTTGACCGCGGCTACGAGACGCGCACAGCGCGCGAGCGAAAGGCGCCGCGCCGGCGTCTGCGGACGGATCCCGGCGAGGAACAGGCTCTCGGACGCGTAGATGTTGCCGACGCCNNTCAGCGCATGCAGCATGCGCGCATCGAACGCCGCGGAGAGCGGCTCCACGCCCAGGTGACGGATGAGCGGATGCGCAGCCGGCGGCTCCTGCGTCCAGAGCACGGCGCCGAATCGGCGCGGGTCGCGCAGGCGAAGCAGGCGCTCCCCGGCCGGGGCGAGCACGATGTCGACGTGGTCGTGCTTGCCCGGCGGCTCGCGCGCATCGATCAGGCGCAGGCTGCCCGACATCCCGAGGTGAATGATGAGATGGCCGGTGCCGCAATCGATGAGCAGGTACTTGCCGCGGCGCGCGACCGCGCGGACGGTGCAGCCGGCCAGCGCGGCGACCGCAGGCGGCACGCGCCAGCGCAGACGCGCCTCACGCACGGTGATCGCGGCAATCTTTCGCCCCACCAGATGCGGCGCGATGCCGCGCCGCGTGACCTCGACTTCGGGCAGCTCGGGCACTCGGGCTCCTTGCTTGTGCAGGGCATCAAATATACCTACACTGAGCGCCCCATGTTTTGGCGTGCTCTGATCCTGCTGCTGGCCGCCCTCTCGGCCTTCAGCGTCCGGGCGCAATCTCCGGCGCTGGACGCCGACGACGACGATGACGTGCCGCCTCCCGTGCAGAGCGGCCAGCCGGCGCCGGAATATCCTCCGCAGGACCTGAGCGAAGCGGTGCTGTACGAGCTGCTGCTCGCGGAGATCGCGGCGCAGCGCGGTGACGCCGAGCTCGCGGCAACCACCTATCTGCGTCTGGCCAAGCGCACGCGCGATGCGCGCGTCGCAAGGCGCGCGGTCGAAGTCGCGAACGCCGCGCGCGCGCCGCAGATCGCCTTGGAGGCCGCGCGCATCTGGCAGGCCGCCGATCCGAAGTCGCCGCAGGCGATGCGCATGCTGGTCGGGCTCCTCGTCAGCGCGCGTCGCGTGGAGGAGGCCGAGCCCTACATCGCGAAACTGCTGGCGTCGGATTCCGGCACGGCGGCGGGCGGCCTCATGCAGCTCGGGCGGCTGCTCGACCAGAATCCCGACAAGGCGGCGAACCTGCGCCTCGTGCAGCGCATCGCCAGCCGCTATCCGTCGCTGCCCGAGGCGCATTTCGCCGTCGCCCAGGCGGCGATCGCAGTGCAGGACGAGAATCTCGCGCTGACGGAGCTGCGCCGCGCCGCCGCGCTGCGGCCGAACTGGGAGCAGGCGGCCGTTTTCGAGGCGCAGCTGCTGCGCCGCAAGTCGCCCCAGCAGGCCATCGACCGCCTGGTCGGCTTTCTCGAGCGCAATCCAGACTCGCGCGACGTGCGCATGGCGTACGCGCGCCTGCTGATCGCCGACAAGCGCTACGCGGAAGCGCGCGCGCAGTTCGAGGCCATGCTCGCCGCCCACAAGGACGACCTCGACGCGATCTACGCCGTCGGCCTGCTCGCCATTCAGGCGAAGGAGTACGGGCTCGCCGAGAGCAACCTCAAGCGCCTGCTCGAGCTCGGGTACCGCGACGCCAACGCGGTGCACATGACGCTGGGCCAGCTCGCGGAGGAACAGAAGGATTGGACGCGAGCGCTCGAGTGGTACCGCAAGGTTCAGACCGGCGAGTCGGCGGTGACCGCGCGATTGCGCTCGGCGAACGTCCTTGCCAAGCAGGGGCGCCTGGAGGACGGACGGGCCCTGTTGCGCGGCATCGAGCCCGCCAGCCCGCAGCAGGGCGTGCAGCTCGTGATCGCCGAGGCGCAGCTGCTCCGCGAAGCGAACCGCCACGGCGAGGCGTTCGAGCTGCTCGGCGGCGCGCTGGCGAAGAGTCCCGACCAGCCGGACCTGCTCTACGACTACGCGATGACGGCGGAAAAGCTCGACCGCGTCGACGTGCTCGAAGCCAACCTGCGCAAGCTGATCCAGGTCAGCCCCGATCACGCGCACGCCTACAACGCGCTCGGCTATTCGCTCGCCGAGCGCAACGAGCGGCTGCCCGAGGCGCGCAAGCTCATCGAGCGCGCCCTCGAGATGGCCCCGGAGGATTTCTACATCGTCGATTCGATGGGCTGGGTGCTGTACCGCCTGGGCGACCTGAAGGGGGCCGCAGGATTCCTGCGCCGCGCCTGGGAAGGCCGGCCGGACGCGGAAATCGGCGCGCATCTGGGCGAGGTGCTCTGGATGATGGGCGAGCGCGGCGAGGCCGAGCGCATCTGGAAGGAAGCCGGCGAGGCCCATCCCGAAAACGAGACGCTGCAGAAGACCATCCAGCGCCTGCGGAAGTGAAGGCACCCCCCGCGGCCCGGCTTCTCGCGTTGGTTCTCGCGCTGCTGCAGGCGGCCTGCGCGGAGTTGCAGCTGCAGTTGCCGCCCGAGGAACCGCAGTTCGAGTTCGCGGGGCGCATCGCGGTGCGCTACCGCGACGAAGCCTCGAGCGGCAACATCGCCTGGCGCCACGGCGCGTCCGGCGACGAGGTGCTCATCACGAATCCCCTCGGGCAGGGCGTGGCTCGCATCGTGCGCTCGGGCGCGGGCGTCGTGCTCGTGACGCCGGACGGCGCGGAGCATCGCGCCGAGGATGCCGAGACCCTGACCGAGCGCGTGCTGGGCTTTCGCCTGCCGCTGGACGGCATGGCGGACTGGGTGCGCGGCCTCAGCGGCGGCACCCCGGCGCAGGAACGCCGCGATGCGGCCGGGCGGCTCGTCGAGCTGCGACAGGCCGGGTGGATCGTCGAGTACCAGCAGTGGAGCGACGACGGCCGGCGTCCGGCGCGATTGAAGCTCACCTACCCGGGGCTCGAGTTGCGGCTCGCCATCGCGGAATGGAAGTGACGCGCGACGCCGGCGCAGCGTCCGCCGCGGATTGGTATCCGGCGCCCGCCAAGCTGAATCTGCTGCTGCATGTGCTCGGCCGCCGCACGGACGGCTACCACGAGCTGCAGACGGTGTTTCGCCTCATCGACCGCGCCGACCGCGTGCGCGTGCGCGCGCGCGCCGACGGGGTGATTCACTGCGCAACGCCGGCCCCGGGCGTTGCCGCGGAGCAGGACCTGTGCACGCGGGCCGCGCGCCTGCTCCAGGCGGAGACCGGCACGGCGCTCGGTGCCGACCTCGACGTCGAGAAGGTGCTGCCGGTCGGCGGCGGGTTGGGCGGCGGCTCGTCCGACGCGGCGACCGTGCTGCTCGTGCTCAACCGGCTGTGGCGCACCGGCCTCGACCGCGCGACGCTGATGCGGCTTGCGGCCAAGCTCGGCGCCGACGTGCCCGCCTTCGTCTTCGGCGAAAACGCGGTCGGGGAGGGCATCGGCGAGCGGCTGCGCGCGCTGCAACTGCCGCCCTGCTGGTATCTCGTGCTCGTGCCGCCCGTGGCGGTTCCGACCGCCGCCATATTCGCCGATAACGCATTGACACGTAACACGAAACCAATCACAATACCGCCCTTTTTTCGGGGTCTCGGCAGGAATGATCTGGAGGCCGTTGCCGTGCGCCGCCACCCTGAGATCGGCATGCATCTGCAGTGGTTGCGAGCGCGTCAGGCCGATGCGCGCATGACCGGCTCCGGAGCCTGTGTGTTCGCGGAATTCGACAGCCGTGCCGCCGCCGATCGGGTTCTGGCGGAATTGCCCGCGCACCTGCGGGGCTTCGTGGCGCGCGGCCTCGAGCATCATCCGCTGCGCGACTGGGCGAACTGAATGAACGACGGGTGGGGAGTCGCCAAGCTGGTCTAAGGCACCGGATTTTGATTCCGG
>DKBI01000324.1 GCA_002451175.1 Betaproteobacteria bacterium UBA6904 | reverse complement strand
CACCAACCCGCAGGTGCTGCGCGAGACGGTCGCCAGCGGCGGGCAGAACCTGCTCAAGGGCCTGAACAATCTGCTTGCCGACATCGAGAAGGGCGAAGGGCAGCTGCGCATCAGCATGACCGACGAGCGCCACTTCGAGCTCGGCAAGAACGTCGCGACGACGCCCGGCAAGGTGGTGTTCGAGACCGAGCTCATGCAGCTCATCCAGTACGCGCCGGCGACGGCCGAGGTGTACCGGCGGCCGCTGGTCATCGTGCCGCCCTGGATCAACAAGTACTACATCCTCGACCTGCGCCCGTCGAACTCCTTCATCAAGTGGGCGGTCGAGCAGGGGCACACCGTGTTCGTGATCTCCTGGGTGAACCCGGACGCGCGCCTTGCGCAGAAGGGCTTCGAGGATTACATGCTCGAGGGCTCGCTCGCCGCGCTGGAGGCCATCGAGCGCGCCACCGGCGAGAACCGGATCAACTTCATCGGCTACTGCCTCGGCGGCACGCTGCTCGGCGCGACGCTCGCCTACCTCGCCGCGCAGGGCGACGACCGCGTGGCCTGCGCGACGTTCTTCGTCAGCCTGCTCGACTTCTCCGCGCCGGGCGAGCTGGGCGTGTTCATCGACGAGCAGCAGGTGCAGAACCTCGAGAAGAAGATGAACGAGCGNNTATCTCGAGGGCTCGGAGATGGCGGGCACGTTCAACACGCTGCGCGCCAACGACCTGGTGTGGTCGTTCGTCATCAACAACTACCTGCTCGGCAAGGATCCGTTCCCGTTCGACCTGCTGTACTGGAATTCGGATTCGACGCGCATGCCGGCGAAGATGCACAGCTACTACCTGCGCAACATGTACATGAAGAACCTGCTCGGCGTGCCCGGGGCGATCACGCTCGCCGGCGTGCCGATCGACCTGTCGCGGGTGCGCATGCCGAGCTACTTCATTTCCACCGTCGAAGACCACATCGCGCCGTGGAAGACGACCTACCGCGGCGCGCGCTATCTGGGCGCGCCGGCGCGCTTCGTGCTGGGCGGCTCGGGGCACATCGCGGGCATCGTCAACCCGCCGGCGGCGAAGAAGTATCACTACTGGACCAACGACAGCCTGCCCGAGGCGCCGGAGCAGTGGTTCGAGGGCGCCACGCAGCACGCGGGATCCTGGTGGGAGGACTGGCAGGCCTGGATGCACGCGCAGAACGGCGGCGAGAAGGTGCCCGCGCGCACGCCGGGCGATCGCCAGCTCGAGGTGATCGAGGACGCGCCGGGTCGCTACGCGATGCTGCGACTCAGCACGAAAAAAGCGAAGCGCTGAACGCGCCGCCGCCGGCTAGATCGGCAGGTTGCGCGGCTTTCGGCCGGCCCGCGCGGCGAGTCGGTCGTAAACCGCCGCGGGCAGCAGGCGCAGGATGCGCCCGACGACCGCCATCTGCCAGGGGATCACGGCGTAGCGCCGCCGCGCAGCAATCGCCCGCGCGATGCGCCGCGCGGCCTCGTCGGCCGACAGCAGGAACGGCATGCGGTAGGGATTCCGGCGCGTCATCGGCGTCGCCACGTACCCGGGGCAGATCGTCACGACGTCCACGCCGCTGCCGCGCAGCTCGACGCGCAGCGCCTCCAGCCAGGTGATCACCGCGGCCTTCGACGCACTGTAGGCGCCTGCCCCGGGAAGGCCGCGCAGACCGGCCACGCTGGCGATGCCGCAGAGCGTTCCGCGGCCGGCGGTGCGCAGCGCGGGCGCGAACGCGGCGAGCGTCGCCGCGACCCCGGTGACGTTGACGTCGAGCACGCGCCGGAGTTTGCCGATGTCGGCCGCATCGTCTCCCACGGTACCCACCGACACGCCCGCATTCGCAATCACGAGCTGCGGCGCGCCGAAGCGCTGCATGAAGTCGCGCGCCGCGGCGTCGATCGCGACCGGGTCCGCAACGTCGAGCGGATACACCGCGGCCTCTCCAGGGAGACTCGCGGCGAGTGCCCGCAGTTCCGCTTCGCGCCGGGCGGCGAGCCCGAGGACGACGCCCGGGCCGGCATAGCGACGCGCAAGCGCGGCGCCGATTCCCGACGANNCGGTCGGCATCGCGCGGCGCTGGTGGCGATTCTGCTACTTGGGTGCCCCGCGCTCCGCGCGAACACGGTCCACGAGATGGTCCACGACCTCGACGGCTTCCTCGACGCCGCCGGCGAGCCGTGCCGAGGTCACGTAGCGGCCGTCGACCACGAACGTCGGCACGCCCTGGATGCCGTACGTGTCGAGCATGGCGCGGGCCTTCGACATCTTGGCGTCCACCGCATCGGACTTCATCACCTCGCTGAAGCGCGCCGCGTCGACGCCGTTGGCGCTCAGCCAGTCGAGGAGGTTCTTTTCATTGCTCAGGCGCCGGCCGTCGAAATGATGGTTGTCGAACACCGGCCAGTGCAGGCGCTCGAGCAGTCCGGTCGCCTCCAGCGCGAAGTAGATGCGCGCGAACGGCGCCCAGGCCGGCGGCAACGTCGACGGGATGCGCCGGAATTCCACCTCCGCGCCGCGCTTCATCAGCCAGCGCGTCAGGTACGGTTCGGCGGCGTAGCACACCGGGCAGCCGTAGGAGAAGAACTCGATGACCTCCACCGGCTCGCGCGCCGACACCGGCTGCGGGGGATCGAGCGGCAGGTACTCGCGGCCGGCGACCGGCTGCGCGACCGCGGCTGCGCTCGCCGCAAGCAGCAGGAGAAGGCAAGCAAAGCGCGCGAGACGCGTTTTCATGATCGGGCGGGTGGAAAAATGGAGACGCGCAGTCTAACCGGATTGCGCCCCGCTCGCGAAAGCCCTAGCCTTTGCGCATGCGCAACTGTTGCTGGATTCTCGTGCTCTGGCTCTTCGTGGCCGCGGCCGCCTGGGCCGCGGAGGACGAGGACTTCGGCGTTGCGGCTTCGCCGGGTCTGCGCGTGGCGAACGTGCATGCGCCGACACCCCGGGAGATTCCGGGCGCCCAGGTGATCCGCACCGACGCGCTGCGCGAGCGCCTGCGCGCGCCCGAGGGCGGACGGCCGCTGTTGTTCGACGTGCTCGGAGGCGAGACGCACGCGTCGCTGCCCGGGGCGATCTGGCTGCCGGGCGCGGGGAGAGGGGAATCCTTGACCGACACGATCCAGGCGCAGCTCGCCCGCGTGCTGCAGGCGGCCACCCAGGGTGACGCGAGTCGGGCGCTCGTCTTCTTCTGTCAGGGCACGCAGTGCTGGCTTTCGTACAACGCGGCGCTGCGCGCCGCTGCGCTCGGCTACCGCGAGGTGTACTGGTACCGGGGCGGGATCGAAGCCTGGCTTGCGGCGAACGAGCCGCTCGAGCCGCTGCGTTTCAGCTGGCGCAAGCCCGTGCCCTGAGCGTCCGGGGGNNGCGGCGCCCTTGCGCGTCAATCCGACGAGATGGTCCACGACGGTCAGCATGCCCCGCAGGCTGCCGCCCTGCTCGGGGCTGACGGTGTAGCGACCCTGCACGGCCATTGCCGGCGTGCCGTCGATGCGGTACGCGACGGTCTGCTGTTTGGCCTGGCGGACCTTGGTCTGCACGCCGAACGATTTCATCATGTCGGCGAAGCGTTTCGCGTCGACGCCCTGCTTCTGCAGCCAGGCGTTGAACGCCGCGGCGTCGTCCGTGCGCAGGCGGTCCTGGTGGATTGCATCGAACAGCGGGCGATGTACCTTGTCGACGACGCCCATGGCCTCCAGGGCGAAGAAGATCGCCGCGTCGTATCCCCAGCGGTCGTTGAAGATCGCGGGCACCCTGCGGAACTGCACGTCCGGCGGCAGCTTCGGCAGCCACTGCTCGATGGCCGGCTCGAAGTTGTAGCAGTGGATGCAGCCGTACCAGAAGAACTCGAGCACCTCGATCTTGCCCGGGCTGCCAACGGGCACCTCGGGCTTGAGCACGGTGTAATTCGCGCCGGGCTGCTGGGCCCGCGCCAGGCGGGCGGCGCCGAGCGCGGAAAGCGCCAGCGCGATGATGGTGCTGCGTCGGGTTGCGTTCATGGGTCAGTGGGTCCGTGGATCCTTCATGCGCACGAGGCTGGCATCGATGCCGTTCTGCGCGAGCGACTGGCGCACGCGGTTGATCTCGTCGAGACGTGAATAGGGGCCCAGGCGCACGCGGTACCAGGTGCCCTTGTCCGGAACGCTCATCGGCTCCACGCTCGACTCGAAGCCGAGAATCGCGAGCCGCGCCTTCTGGTTGTCGGCGTCTGCGGGGTTCTGGAACGAGCCGGCCTGAACGTAATAGACGTCCTTCGCGTCCTCGGTGCGCCCCTTGGCGTTGCGCGCCGCGTCCTTGAGATCGCGATCCGTGACCGGCTCTTCGCTGCCCGGGAGGATCTTGTAGAAATCGAAGCGCGGCTTTTCGGCGCCCTTGCCCGCCGCCCCGGGCGTGCCGGCCTGCGGCAGGCCGGCAACCGCCGGGGCCTGGGCCGCGGGCTCGGCGCCGGCGGGCGGCTTGTTCTTCGAGATGAACGGCAGTGGCGTCTTGTTGAAATAGAACGCAACCCCCACCGCGATGCCGAGGCCGAGGATCAGGCCGAGGAACACGCCCAGCAGAAAACCGCCGCCGGACCGGCTGCGCGGTGCGCTCTTTGCGGGCTTCGCCATCACATCCTCTCCGGCGCGCTGACACCCAGCAGCGCCAGCCCGTTCGCCAGCACCTGCCGCACGGCTGCGCACAGCGCCAGGCGCGCGCCGCGAACCTGCTCATCGTCGACCAGGATTCGCTCGGCATTATAGTAGCTGTGGAATTCGCCTGCGAGTTCGCGCAGGTAGAACGCGACGGCATGCGGCGCGAACTCGAGCGCTGCCGCGCGCACCAGCTCCGGAAATTCGGCCAGCCGCTGCAGGAGCGCCAGTTCACGCGCGCTGCCGAGCGCCGCGAGCGATGCGCCGGCGAGCGGGCGCGCGTCGCCACCCCATTGCGCGAACACGCTGCACACGCGGGCATGCGCGTACTGCACGTAATACACCGGGTTCTCGTCGCTCTGCGCGAGCGCCAGATCGACATCGAAGGTGAATTCCGTGTCGGCGCGGCGCGCGACGAGGAAGAAGCGCGTCGCATCCCGCCCGACCCAGTCCACGAGGTCGCGCAGCGTCACATAGGAGCCGGCGCGCTTGGAGATCTTGACCTCCGCGCCACCGCGCATCACGCGCACCATGCTGTGCAGCACGTAGTCGGGAAAGCCGCGCGGGATGCCGATGTCCAGCGCCTGCAGACCGGCCCGGACGCGCGTCACCGTGCTGTGATGGTCGCTGCCCTGGACGTTCACGACGGACGCAAAGCCCCGCCGCCACTTCGTGACGTGATACGCGACGTCCGGCACGAAGTACGTGTAGCTGCCNNAGCCGCCGCACGGCCTCCTCGACCTTGCCCTCGGCGTAGAGGCTCGACTCGAGGTAGTAGACGTCGAACGCGATGCCGAGGCGTTGCAGGTCGAGGTCCTGTTCGTGGCGCAGATAGGTGACCGCAAAGCGCTCGATCGACTCGAGGTCCTCCGCCTCGCCGCTCGCCGTGACGCGCGCGGCGTCGGCAGCGCCTACGGTCTTGCGCGCGAGAAAGTCGTCGGCGATGTCCTGGACGTACTCGCCGTTGTAGGCCTGCTCGGGCCAGCCCGGGTCGCCGGGGCGCAGGCCGCGGGCGCGCGCCTGCACGGACCGCGTCAGGTTGCGAACCTGCGCGCCCGCGTCGTTGTAGTAGAACTCCCGNNACGTGCAGCGGACCCGTCGGGTTGGCGGACACGAACTCGACCTGGATGCGCCTTGCGTCGCCGGCCGACACGTGGCCGTAGCGCGCACCGGCGCGCAGGACGGTCTCGACCACGCTCTGCTGGGCGCTGGCGCGCAGGCGCAGATTGATGAAGCCGGGTCCGGCGACTTCGGCGCGCTCGACCGCGCCCTGCGCGAAATCCGGCAGCGCGTGCAGCGCCGCGACGAGCGCGTCCGCGATCTGGCGCGGGTTCCGTTTCAGGCGCTTGCCGAGTTGCAGCGCGAGATTGCACGCGAGATCGCCGTGCGCCGGATCGCGCGGCCGCTCGAGCACGATCTCGGCATCCGCCGCCTCGGGTGCGATGCGCGCAAGCGCCGAGCGCAGCAGCGCGGCAGCCGAAGTCTTGGTGTCCATGGGAAGGGCGCGAATTATAAACCTCGCGCGCCGCGCCTCAGTCGAATTCGATCGGATCGACGTCGAGATACCAGCGCACGCGCGACGCCTGCGGCTGCTGGAGCGCCTCGGTCAGCGCGCGCAGATGCTCCTGCAGCGCCGGGCGCGAGGCCGATTGCATGAGCAGCTGCGCGCGCTCGGCGCCCGCGCGCCGCGTGATGACGTGCGGCACGGGGTCGAAGACGCGCACCGCCTCGGGTGGCGGCGCGGCGTCCGCCGCGGCCTTCAGGAATTCGACGGCCGCGTCGAGCGTAGGGGCCTCCGCACGCAACGCAGCCTCGAACACGTGCGGCGGAAATTCCGCGGCTTCGCGCTCGGCGAGCTGCGCCTCGGCGAAGCCCGCGTAATCGTGGCGCGCGAGCGCGGCGAACAGCGGATGCGACGGAAAGCGCGTCTGCAACAGCACCTCGCCCAGCCGCTCCCGGCGGCCGGCGCGCCCGCCGACCTGCGACAGCGTGGCGAACAGGCGCTCGGCCGCGCGGTAGTCGGTCGAGAACAGGGCCTGGTCGGCGTTCAGCACGCACACCAGCGTGAGCCCCGGAAAGTCGTGGCCCTTGGCGAGCATCTGCGTGCCGACCAGGATGTCGCCCTCGCCTCGGCGCAGGTCGTCGAGCGTGCGCACGAACTCGCGCCGCCGGCGGGCGGTATCCCGGTCGATGCGCACGATGCGCGCTTCGGGGAACAGCGAGGCCAGCGTCTCCTCGACACGCTGCGTGCCGCGGCCGACGGCGCGCAGGTCCAGGTTGCCGCAGGTCGGGCACGCGCGCGGAATGGCGGCTTCCGCGCCGCAGTGGTGGCAGCGCAGGCGCCGGTCGGCGGCGTGCAGCACGAGGTTCGCGCTGCAGCGCGCGCACCCGGCGGCCCAGCCGCAGGCATCGCAGGCGAGAACCGGCGCGTAGCCGCGCCGGTTGATGAACACCAGGCTCTGCTCGCCGCGGGCCAGCCGCTCGCGCAGCGCCTCGATCGAGCCGCGCGCGAAACCGTGCTCGACCGGCTCGGCGCGCAGATCGAGCGTGCGCACGCGCGGCATCCGCGCACCCGGCACGGCGCGCTCGGGCAACTCGAGCAGCGCGTAGCGGCCGCACAGGCGGTTGTGCCAGGACTCGAGCGACGGCGTCGCGCTGCCGAGGATGACTGGGCAGGCGGCCTGCTTGGCGCGCATCACCGCGGCATCGCGAGCCGAGTAGCGCAATCCCTCCTGCTGCTTGAAGGACGTGTCGTGCTCTTCGTCGATGACGATCAACCCGAGCCGAGGCAGCGGCGTGAGCAGCGCCAGGCGCGTGCCGAGGACAATGCCGGCATCGCCACGTGCCGCGGCCAGCCAGGCGGCGGTGCGCGCCGTGTCTTCGAGGCCGCTGTGCAGGAGTGCCACCTGCGTCTTCGGGAACGCGTCGCGCACGCGGGCTTCGAACTGCGGCGTTAGGCCGATTTCAGGCACCAGGATCAGCGCTTGGGCGCCGCGCCCGAGGACCTCGGCGACGAGATGCAGGTACACCTCGGTCTTGCCGCTTCCCGTGACGCCATGAAGCAGGAAGGCGTGAAACCCGCCCAATGCCGCCGTGAGGTGGTCGATCACCGTGGCCTGGGTCGCGGTCGGTGGGTGCGGAGCCAGAAATTCTGCCTGCGATGGCGCTGCCGGTGCGGCGGCGCGGATCGCTCGCGGCAGGGGTTTCACCGAACGCAGCCGCGGCGGCAGGGCGTGCACCAGCGTCTCGCCGAGCGGCCGGTGATAGTAGTCCGCCAGAAAGCGCATGAAGCCGAGCCACTCGTCCGAGAGCCGCGGCGCATCCTGCAGGACACGCGTCACGGGTTTCAGCTTTTCCAGCTCGATGTCGGTTTGGGTCACCAGTTCGACGACCAAGCCGACGCGCGTGCGCGTGCTGAACGGCACGACGACCCGGTCCCCGCGGCGGAGATCCAGCTCGCCGTCGACGAGATAATCGAACAGCCGGGGCAGCGGCACATCCAGCGCCACGCGCGCCAATTTCATCGGCAGAGGGACGCCCCGGCGGGCTGCTTCATCTTCCGCCACCTTCGCAACGGGTTAGTTCCGGAACCTCAATCCACGCATCCAAATTTGAGCCGTACACCTTGCTGCGAAAGGGATTTTTCAACGTCTCGCGCGCGATGTGGATAAATTTGTGAATAAGCCATGAGGCGGGCGGAACGTTATCCACAGAAATTACGACCCTTCCGCAGAGCGCCCTCGGAAGCTTTATTTTTCCATTTAAGAATCAGAATGTTGCAAAGGTATTCCGACGGACGTCGGCCGGGGGCGCTATTTCTCCCGTCGAGCGTCCGGGTTGTGAATACCTCACACCCCGGCTTGGCTCGGCAGCGCCTGAGATGCGGCCTTCGCGCGTTGGTTGCGACTGTAAGTGCGTACTTCGTCGACCACCGCAGCCACCGTGTCGATGCCGGCCCGCGGCGTGATGCCGTGGCCGAGGTTGAAGACATGGCCGGGCTGCGGACCGAACGCA